>JAFAGU010000187.1 GCA_019237595.1 Betaproteobacteria bacterium
TCGTAGGTGGCGTGGAAAGAGTAGCCGTCCTTCATGACGAATTCGCGCCCGCGCATGATCCCGAAGCGGGGCCGGCGCTCGTCGCGGAACTTGGTCTGGATCTGGTAGAGGTGCACGGGAAGCTTGCGGTAGCTCTTGAGCTCGGCGCGCGCGAGCTCCGTCACGACTTCTTCGGACGTCGGCTGGATGACGAAGTCGCGCTCGTGCCGATCCTTGAAGCGCAGGAGCTCGGGCCCGTAGGCGCTCCAGCGCCCGGATTCCTGCCAGAGCTCCGCCGGCTGCACGACCGGCATGGAAACCTCCACCGCGCCCGCCCGGTTCATCTCCTCTCGCACGATCGCCTCGATCTTGCGCTCGACGCGCAGCCCCATCGGCAGCCACGTGTACACGCCGGCGGCGAGGCGCCTGATGAGGCCCGCGCGCAGCATGAGGCGGTGGCTCGCGATCTCGGCTTCTGCCGGGACTTCCTTCAGGGTGCTGACGAGGAACCGGGAGGCGCGCACGGGATCGAATGAGGGTGGGCCGGAGCGATGCGGAAATTGAACGGAAGCAGCGCAGCGCCGCGCATTGAGTTTGCCGCCGGGCTGTGGAAAAATCGTTCGGGATTCTAGCTCAGAGAGGCGGCGTCCGATGCTCGATCGCGATGGCTACCGTCCCAACGTGGGCATCATCCTCGCCAACGCGAGGAACGAGGTGTTCTGGGGCAAGCGCGTGCAGCAGCACGCGTGGCAGTTCCCCCAGGGCGGCATCAAGCACGGCGAGACGCCCGTGCAGGCGATGTACCGCGAGCTGGAAGAGGAGATCGGCCTCTCGCAGGCGCACGTGCGCATCCTCGGCCGCACGCGCGACTGGCTACGCTACGAGGTTCCGGAGAAATGGTCGCGCGCCGACGGCCGCGCCCCGTACCGCGGGCAGAAGCAGATCTGGTTCCTGCTCCGCATGGTCGGCCGCGACTGCGACGTGAAGCTGCGCGGCAGCGGCCACCCGGAGTTCGACGCGTGGCGCTGGCACGACTACTGGGTGCCGCTGGAATCGGTGATCGAGTTCAAGCGCGAGGTCTATCGCCAGGCGCTCCTCGAGCTGCACCGGTACCTCCAGGCCGACCGCCGGCCGCCGCGCACGCGCGGCGCGCAAGCCCTCGCCAGCGAGCCCGGTGCGGTGGGATTAGATCGGCTCAATTAGCCGCATTACCAAAATCCATTTGATCTATCGAGGGCGCGGGCTTAGCCTCGCGCATTCCCGGAAAAGGAGCGACCATGAAAGCACTGAAAGGCAGCAAGACCCACGACAACCTCAAGGCGGCGTTCGCCGGCGAGTCGCAGGCGAACCGGCGCTACCTCTACTTCGCCGCGAAAGCCGACGTAGAAGGCCAGAACGACGTGGCGGCGCTCTTTCGCTCGACGGCGGAGGGCGAGACCGGCCACGCGCACGGCCACCTGGAGTACATGGAATCCGTGGGCGACCCGGCAACCAACCTGCCGATCGGGCGCACGCGCGACAACCTGAAGGCCGCGGTCGCGGGCGAGACACACGAATACACCGACATGTATCCAGGCATGGCGAAGGCGGCGCGCGACGAGGGCTTCGGCGAGATCGCCGACTGGTTCGAGACGCTCGCGAAGGCCGAGCGCAGCCACGCCAACCGCTTCCAGAAGGCGCTGGACGCCCTCAGTGATTGAGCGCGGGACGCTCCTTTCGCTGGAGGCGTACGCCCGGGAGCGGCCGCAGTTCCGCGCCCGGGTCATCGAGCACAAGCGGCGCCGCTCGCTCGCACTTGGCGAGCACGTGACGCTCCTCTTCGAGGACGAGCTCACCATCCGCTACCAGGTCCAGGAGATGTTGCGCATCGAGCGCATCTTCGAGGAGGACGGCATTCGCCACGAGCTCGAGGCGTACAACCCGCTAGTGCCCGACGGCGGCAACTGGAAAGCGACGATGCTCGTGGAATACCCGGACGAGCAAGAGCGCAAGCGCATGCTCGCGCGCCTGAAGGGCATCGAGCGCTCGGTGTGGATGAAGGTGGACGGCTTTCCGCCGATCCGCCCGGTCGCCGACGAGGACCTGGAGCGCGAGAACGAAGAGAAGACTTCTTCGGTCCATTTCCTTCGCTTCGAGCTCGACGACGCCCAGCGCCGGGCGGTGAAAGCCGGCGCCGGGATTTCCGCCGGCATCGACCATCCCGAGTACGGCGCCCGCGTGGAACCGCTACCGCAGCCTCTCCGAGCGGCGCTCGCGGAGGATCTCGCCTGAACCGCGTTTTCGCGGCGTCGCTGCTTACGCTGGCTGCGTCGGTCGGGGGCTGCGGCGGCTCGGAACGCCGCCCCGACGCCAAGAGCGACTGGGAGCAGCAGAACGAGCGCCTGCTCAATCCGCAGTCCGAGACCGTGCCGGCGGCGCCGGCGTATCCGCGCAACGAAAACCTCATCAAGTTCTTCGTCACTTCCGCGAGCGAGTTCCAGTACTTCATCGACCGGGCATCGATCGTCCCGGACGGCGCCTTCGTGCGCTACGTGCTCGTCGCGCGCTCCCCGAGCGGCGCCGACAACGTGAGCTTCGAGATGATGAATTGCCACGAGCCGGAATATCGCAGCCTCGCGCGCGGCGCCGCCGAGGGGAAGTGGGTCGAGCGCCCGACCCCGTGGCGCAAGATCGACGGCACGCAGCGCGGCCAGCTCGTGCTCTACCGCGATTTCTTCTGCCCCAACGGCGTGCCCGTGCACACGGTGGCCGAGGCGGTGAATGCGCTGCAGCGGGGCGGGCATCCCTGGGCGACGCGGCCGAACACCCAGGGCCTGACGAACCAGCCGAACGCCCGCTAGAGCAGGACCAGGTTGTCGCGGTGGATGAGCTCGGGCTCGTCCGCGTAGCCGAGGATCGATTCGATCTCGGCCGAGGGCCGGCGCATGATCCTGCGCGTTTCCTCGGATGAATAGTTGACGAGGCCGCGCGCGACTTCCCGCCCGTCGGGCCCCACGCAGTTCACGACTTCGCCGCGCTGGAATTCGCCGGCGACCTCTCGCACGCCGACCGGCAGCAGGCTCTTGCCGCCGCCGGCGAGCGCCGCCACGGCGCCCGCGTCGAGGACGAGGCGGCCGCCGACGTTGAGGTGGTCCGCCAGCCACTGTTTGCGCGCTGCGAGCGGCACCGTTCCCGCCCTGAGGAGCGTGCCGATCGGCTCGCCGGCGGCGAGGCGCACGAGGACGTCGCCTTCCCGGCCCGAGGCGACCACGGTGTGCGCGCCGCTGCGCGCGGCGCGCTTCGCCGCAAGGACCTTGGTCAGCATTCCGCCCTTGGCGAGCTCGCTTGCGGTGCCGCCGGCCATCGCCTCGAGCGCAGGGTCGCCGGCCGCGCCCTCGCGCACGAGCTTCGCCGTGGCGACGCGCCGCGGATCCGCATCGAAGAGCCCGGGCTGGTCGGTGAGGATCACGAGGGCATCGGCTTCGACTAGGTTCGCCACCATCGCGCCTAGGGTGTCGTTGTCGCCGAGCTTGATCTCGTCGGTCACGACCGTGTCGTTTTCGTTGATCACGGGGATGACGCCGAGCTCGAGCAGCGCGCGCAGCGTGGAGCGCGCATTCAGGTAGCGCTGCCGGTCGGCCATGTCGGCGTGCGTGAGGAGCACCTGCGCGGTCTGGAGCCCGTGCCCGCGAAAGCAGCGCTCGTAGCATTCGACGAGCCCCATTTGCCCGACCGCGGCCGCGGCCTGCAGCTCGTGCATGGTGCGCGGGCGCCGCGTCCAGCCCAGGCGCTGCATGCCTTCGGCGATGGCGCCGCTCGAAACGATGATGGTGCGCCGGCCGAGCTTGGCGAGCTGCGCCACCTGCGCCGCCCAGCGCGCGATCGCCTCGACGTCGAGCCCGCGGCCTTCGTTCGTGACGAGCGAGGACCCGACCTTAACGACCAGCGTCTTCGCCCGGGCAAGTGGATGGCTCATGTCTTCTTCGCGAGCTCCCGCGCCACCGCGCGGCAGACCCGCTCGCAGCCTTCGCCGCTCAGGGCCGATACCTTGAACCAGGGCCGCGTCCAGCGCAACCGCCGCACCACGGCGGCCACGCGGCGGTCCGCGTCCGGCGCGATATCGACCTTGTTGAACACGAGCCAGCGAGGCTTGCGCTGGAGCGCCAGGTCGTATTTTCCGAGCTCGGCCGCGAGGGCGCGGATTTCCTCAGCGATGGCGCGGCTCGCCTGCGCCTCGGTCTCGTCCTGGTCGGCGCGCGCCACGTCCACGACCTGCAGCAGGAGCCGCGTGCGCTGCAGGTGGCGCAGGAACTGGTGCCCGAGCCCCGCCCCCTCGGCGGCGCCCTCGATGAGCCCCGGGATGTCGGCGACCACGAAGCTTGCCTCGCCCGAGCGCACCACGCCGAGCGACGGCTCGAGCGTCGTGAACGGATAGTCGGCGACTTTGGGGCGCGCGCTCGAGACGGCACGGATGAAGCTCGACTTCCCGGCGTTGGGAAAGCCGAGGAGGCCGACGTCCGCAAGGACGCGGAGCTCGAGCCTCAGGTTCCTCGATTCGCCGGCCTCGCCGCGCGTGAACTGGCGCGGGGCGCGGTTCACGCTCGACTTGAAGTGGACGTTCCCCAATCCGCCGTTTCCGCCGCGCGCGAGGAGCGCCCGCTCGCCGTCCTTCGCGAGGTCCGCCACCAGCGCGCCGTCCGCCTCGTCGCGGATCAGCGTGCCGACCGGCATGCGCAGCTCGATATCGTCGCCTGCGCGGCCGTTGCAGTCGGAGCCCATGCCGCGGACGCCGTTGCCGGCGCGATGGATGCGCTCGAAGCGATAGTCGACCAGCGTGTTGATGTTGCGGTCGGCGCGGGCCCATACGCTCCCGCCGCGGCCGCCGTCGCCGCCGTTCGGCCCGCCGTAGCGGATGTACTTCTCGCGCCGGAACGTCGCCGCCCCGTCGCCGCCCTTTCCGGCGTGCACCTCGATCTTCGCTTCGTCGATGAACTTCATTTCCTGCCCGCCACAAATGAAAAAGCCCTATCCGACTGCGATAGGGCTTTCGAGGGAGAGGGCCCGGCTACGCCGGCGCCTTCTCCACGATGCTGACCGTCTTCTTGCTCTCGGGACCCTTGACCGCATAGCGCACCTCGCCCGCGACGCGGGCGTAGAGCGTGTGGTCGCGGCCCATGCCGACGTTCACGCCCGGGCTCACCACCGTGCCGCGCTGGCGGACGAGGATCTGCCCCGCGTTCACGCGCTCGCCGCCGTAGGCCTTCACGCCCAGGCGCTTCGCCTGGGAGTCGCGCCCGTTCCTGGAGCTTCCGCCTGCCTTCTTGTGCGCCATGGGTGACTAGCCTTGAACGATGTCGTCGATGCGGACCTCGGTGTACGACTGCCGGTGGCCCTGCGATTTCTGGAAGTGCTTGCGGCGGCGGAGCTTGAAGATCTTCACCTTCTCGCCGCGGCCGTGCGCGAGCACGGTGGCATTCACCTTCGCGCCGGAAACGAGCGGCGCGCCGAGCTTGACCGAGTCGCCCGCGCCGACGAGGAGCACCTCGTCGAACGCCACCTTGGCGCCGACCTCGCCTGGGAGTCCCTCGACCTTGACCTGCTCGCCGGCCTGCACCCGGTACTGCTTGCCGCCGGTCTTGATGATTGCGTACATGGAAAGCCCAGCCTAAAAAGACGTTGCGCGTGCAAAGACTTGGAATTATAAGCGAATCATGAGCTTCCTGTCCATGCTCGCCCCCGTCGCGGCGGATCTTTCACGGGTCGACGCGCTCATCCGGGAGCGGCTCGCCTCGGATGTGCGCCTGGTGGGCGAGGTGGCGCACTACATCGTGGCGTCCGGCGGAAAGCGAATGCGCCCGGCGCTGCTCCTGCTCTCGGCCGGCGCCGCTGGCTACCGCGGCGAGCCCGGGGAGCGCGAGCCGGGCGGGCGGGCGATTCTCCTCGCCGCAGTCGTGGAGTTCATCCACACGGCGACGCTGCTCCATGACGACGTGGTCGACGAGTCGGGCATGCGCCGCGGGCGGCCCACGGCGAACGCGGCCTTCGGCAACGCAGCCTCCGTCCTCGTCGGCGACTTCCTGTACTCGCGCGCTTTCCAGATGATGGTCGAGGGCGGGGACATGCGCGTCATGGAAGTGCTCGCCGAGGCCACGAACACCATCGCCGGCGGCGAGGTGCTTC
>JAFAGU010000206.1 GCA_019237595.1 Betaproteobacteria bacterium
AGACCGACGGCAGCCTCGACGCCGCGCACGTCACGCTCCAGGTCTCCCGCATGCTCGAGCGCGAGATCTGGGGCCAAGGGTTTCCGCAGCCGCTCTTCTGCGATACATTCGACGTGCAGCACCAGTGCGTCGTCGCCGATCGCCACCTCAAGCTCGGTCTGGCGCGCGACGGAAGGCGCTACGAAGCCATGTGGTTCAACGCAGTCGAGAAGGATCGCCCCGTGGCTGCCCGGATCCGCGCCGTCTACCGGCTCGCGGTCAACGAGTTCAACGGGCTGAGCTCGGTGCAGCTCAACCTGGAGCATTGCGAGTGAAGCCCACGCGCGTTGCCGCCGCGTTCTTCGCCGCCGTGGCGATACGGGCGCTGGCGGCGGATGTCGTGCCGCTGAAGAACGCCGGGCCGTACGTCCCTTCGCCAGACGCCGCGGTGGCCGCGATGCTGCAGTATGCGCACGTCGGGCCGAACGACTTCCTCATCGACCTCGGCTCGGGCGACGGGCGCATCGTGCGCACCGCGGCCAAGGTCTTCGGCGCCCGCGGGATGGGCGTGGAGATCAAGGAGAGCCTCGTCCGCCAGGCGAACGAAGAAGCGAAGAAGGAAGGGATCGCGGACAAGGTCCGCTTCGTGAAGCAGGACCTCTTCAAGACCGATATCTCGCAGGCGACCGTCCTTACGATGTATCTCCTGCCCGATACCGTGAACATGCTGCGCGAGAAGCTCGCCACCGAGCTCAAGCCCGGCACGCGCATCGTGTCGCACGACTATCCGCTCACCGGCTGGCTCCCCGACGACATGAAGCAGTTCGACCTCCCCGAGAAGGAAGCGATCTCCGGCGTGCAGACCACCATCGTCTGGCTCTACGTCGTGCCGGCGAAGGTCGAGGGCGACTGGTCGGCGCGGCTTCCCGCGTCGCTGAGCCGCGCTCCGGCCACGCTGCGCCTTCGCCAGCAACTGACGCGCGTCTCGGGCAGCGTGGTGCTGGACGGGAAGGAGATCCCGCTCGAGGACGTGCGGCTGCGCGGCGAGGAGCTCGCGTTCCGCATCGCGGGGCGCAAACCGCTCTTCACGGGGCAGGTCAAGGGCCGCTCGATCGAGGGGACGATGGAGAGCGGCGCGAACAAGACCGCCTGGACGGCGTCGCTGGGCAGCTGACATGGAACGCAAGCGCGTCAATTCCTCGAAGCTCCGCTCGGTCGGCTACGACGAGAAGACCCGCACGCTGGAAATCGAGATGTCGAACGGCCAGGTGTTCCAGTACGTCGGCGTCTACCCGGAGGTCCACCGCCGGCTCATGGCGGCGCCCAACCCGACCAGCTTCTTCGACGACAAGATCGCCGAGGAATACACGCCGCGGCGGGTCTGACAATCTTTGAAACCCGGCGCGCCGGCGATCCGTACCATGGGTCGCATGCCCGCCGGCCGCAAGCTCCTCGCCGCCTTCGCCTCCGCCCTCCTGGGCGCTTTCCCGCTTACGGGTGCTCCGGCGGCTTCGTCGGGCGCGTCGCGGCCGAACCCGCCGGAGGCGATCACGCTTGCGGAAAAACCGATCGCCTCCACTGCGCTTCGGGCCATCGCCACCTGGCTGAAGGATTCCGGGAAGGGCGGCTACCTCGGCGCCGACGTCGCCGACGCGGCAGGCATCCAACGCGCGCCGGGCGAAGAATCGCTCCAGGTCCTGCAGCGCGGGTTCCGCACCGGCCCCGTGCTGCGGGTCGCCCAGCGCTCGGCGGACCCGGCGCGCGACTTCGTGCTCTTCATGGTGCAGCGACCGGAAGGCGAGGTCTCGTTCTACGTCTCGAGCCCGCGCGACGGGCTCCTGAAGGCGTTCGTCGCCGTGCGTGGCGGCGTGGCCATCGTGCCGATCGAGGGCGAGGACGCGCGGAGGAGCTTCGAGTCGGAGCTCAAGTTCTGGGAAGCCCGCCTCGCCGGCGGATAAGGCGACCCACGCCCGTATAATTCCGCTTCGCCATGGAAGCGGAACGCATCAACCAGATCGCCTCGTCGCTCGGCGACCTCGAGAAGAGGTCGGCGGAGCTGCGGAGGTATCTTTGACCTCGAAGGCAAGCAGGGCCGCCTAGCGGAACTCGACAAGCTCCTCGCCGATCCCGGCATCTGGAGCGACCAGAAGCGCGCCCAGGAGCTCGGGCGCGAAAAAAAAGCCCTCGATTCCACCGTGGGCACCCTGGTAAGCATCACCTCCGGCCTGAAGGACGCGAAGGAGCTCTTCGAGATGGCGCGCCAGGAAGCGGACGACGCGACGCTCCTGTCGGTGTCTTCGGACATCGAAGGAATCGAAAAGGGCGTCTCCGCCCTCGAGTTCCGCCGCATGTTCTCGAACCCGCTCGATCCCAACAGCTGCTTCATGGACATCCAGGCCGGGGCGGGCGGCACCGAGGCGCAGGACTGGGCTTCCATGCTGGAGCGCATGTACGTCAAGTACTGCGACAAGAAGGGCTTCAAGGTCGAGGAGCTCGAGCGCTCCGACGGCGAGGTCGCCGGCATCAAGAGCGCGACCCTGAAGATCACGGGCGAATATGCCTACGGGAACCTGCGGACCGAGAACGGCGTGCATCGGCTCGTGCGCAAGTCGCCCTTCGACGCGAACGCCCGGCGCCACACTTCCTTCGCGAACGTCTTCGTCTATCCCGAGGTCGACGAGTCCATCGAGGTCGACATCAACCCGGCGGACCTGCGGGTCGACGTCTACCGCGCCTCGGGCGCGGGCGGCCAGCACGTGAACAAGACCGAATCGGCGGTGCGGATCACGCACCTTCCCACCGGCATCGTCGTCCAGAGCCAGAACGACCGCTCGCAGCATCGCAACCGCGCTGAGTGCATGGCGATGCTCAAGTCGCGGCTCTATGAGCTCGAGCTCCGCAAGCGCAACGCCGAGCAGTCGAAGCTCGAGGCGGCGAAGACCGACATCGAATGGGGACACCAGATCCGCTCGTACGTGCTCGACCAGTCGCGCATCAAGGACCTGCGCACCGGCGTGGAAAAGGGCGCGACGCAGGCCGTCCTCGACGGCGACCTCGACGACTTCATTACCGCGAGCCTCAAGCAGGGGGTGTAGATGGAACAAGAAGAGAACAAGCTGATCGAGGAGAGGCGCGAGAAGCTCAAGGCGCTGCGCACCTCGGGGAAAAATGCGGGCATCGCGTTCCCGAACGATTTCCGGCGGAAGGATGTCGCCGCGGATCTTCACCAACAATACTCATCCAAGACAAAGGAGGCGCTGGAGGCAGAGAAGAGCGGCGCCGTCGTGGCCGGCCGCATGGTGCTGAAGCGCGTCATGGGCAAGGCGAGCTTCGCGACGCTGCAGGACGGATCGGGACGAATCCAGATCTATGTCTCGAACGAGCTGGCGAATTACGACGAATTCAAGCACTGGGATCTCGGCGACATCCTCGGCGTCGAGGGCTGGGTGTTCAAGACGATGAAAGGCGAGCTCACCGTCCATGCGACGTCGCTCCGGCTCCTCGTCAAGGCGCTGCGGCCGCTCCCGGAGAAGTTCCACGGCATGGCCGACCAGGAGATGAAGTACCGGCAGCGCTACGTCGACCTCATCGTCACGCCGCGCTCGCGCGAGGTGTTCCTGAAGAGGATGAAGATCATCGAGGCGATCCGCCGCACGATGGCGGCGGACGGCTACCTCGAGGTCGAGACGCCGATGATGCAGCCGATTCCGGGCGGCGCGGTGGCGCGGCCGTTCAAGACGCACCACCACGCATTGGATATTGAAATGTACCTGCGGATCGCGCCGGAGCTCTATCTGAAGCGTCTCGTGGTCGGCGGCTTCGAGCGCGTCTACGAGATCAACCGCAATTTCCGCAACGAAGGCATCTCCACGCGCCACAACCCCGAGTTCACGATGATGGAGTGGTACTGCGCCTACGAGGACTGCGGCTACATGATGGCGCACACCGAGAAGCTCGTGCGCGCGGCGGCGCAAGGCGCGCTCGGCGCGCTCTCCTTCACCTACCAGGAAAAGCCCATCGACATGGCGAAGCCTTTCGCGCGGCTGCCGATCCCGGAGGCGATCCGGCAACAAGGAATCAACTTCGACCTGCGCGACCGTTCCGCCCTGTCCAGAAAACTGGATGAATTGAAAGTCGAGCATCACCCGTCGCAAGGTTGGGGCGCCCTCCAACTGATGCTCTTCGAGACGGTCGCGGAGAAGCACCTCGTCCAGCCCACCTTCATCACCGAGTTCCCCGCGGAGGTCTCGCCGCTCGCGCGCCGCAACGACCGGGACCCGGACATCGTCGACCGGTTCGAGCTCTTCATCGACCAGAAGGAAATCGCCAACGGCTTCTCGGAGCTGAACGATCCGGAAGACCAGGCCGCCCGTTTCCGCGAGCAGGCGAAGCTCAAGGACGCCGGCGACCAGGAGGCGATGTACTACGACGCCGACTACATCCGCGCGCTCGAATACGGCCTTCCGCCGACCGCGGGCGGCGGCCTGGGAATCGATCGGCTGGTGATGCTCCTCACCGACAGCCCGAGCATCCGGGATGTCATCCTTTTCCCCCACATGCGGCCCGAGGCTTAACAACTGGTAACACACCGTTACTGCACCGCGGCAAGCGGAGGTCTAACCTGACGTCGTCCCATAAGGAGACACGTCATGGAAGCAAGCAACAAGAAACCCGGACTCCATCCCCTCCTCACCGCGGCGGCCGTTTCGGTCACCGTCTTCTCGGCCGTCGGTATCGCGGCCATCACCGGCCTGCTGCCGCATTCGTTCGGCTCCAGCAAAGAAGCGTCGACCCTTTCCCAACCGGCGCCCGCGCAGGGCCTGGACCAGGTCCAGGCGCGCTCCGCGGAGACGGCAAGCGCTGCTGCGGCCACGGACATGCCGCCGGCGGCGACCGTCTCGACGCCGCCCGCGAAGCCTGTGCACAAGCCGGCGAAAAAACATGTCGCCGATGCGTCCTCCGCGCCGGCGCCCGTGCCCGGGCGCGACTCGGCCGGCACGCCGCCCCCGCCCCCGCCGCCTTCGACGGTGGTCGTGCAGGCGCCGCCGCCCGCGCCGGCGGGCATCGCCGGCACGGTGGAGTCCGTGCGCGAGGTCTCGACGCCTGCCCAGCACTCCAACGGCGTCGGTCCGGTCGCCGGCGGCATCGCCGGAGCCGTGCTCGGCAGCCAGGTCGGCCACGGCGCCGGCCGCGATATCGCCACGGTGCTAGGCGCCGCGGCGGGCGCGTTCGGCGGCGCGGAAGTCGAAAAACAGGCGCGCGCCACCAAACACTGGGAAATCACCGTGCGCCTCGACGACGGCACGTCGCGCACCGTGAAGAGCGACTACGCGCCGATCTGGCATGGCGGCGAGCGTATCCGCTACCAAGACGGCCGCCTCACTCCGGCCGCGTGACCCTCGCCGCGATCGTCTTCGTGCAAGGCGGACGCTAGCCCTCCCCTAGCACCGCTCGGCCCGCGCGCCTCCTCCTAGAGCTTCAGCGCGACGAGCCCCGCCAGCACCGCGCCGGTGGCCGCAAGCCGCCGGCGCGTCATTTTTTCGCCGAGGAAGAGAGCGCCCAGCGCGGCGCCGAAGAGCACCGCGGTCTCGCGCAGCACGGCCACGAGCGCGACCGGCGCTCGCGTCATCGCCCAGAGCGCGATGGCATAGGATCCGGTGGTGAACAGCGCGCCGACCAGGATTCGCCGCCAGCCGTGCGCGAGGTAGCGCGGCACTTCCCGCCCGCGGCGCAGGCCCGCGTACGCATAGATCACGAGGGCGTTGAGGACGAAGAACCACATCGTGTAGGCGACCGGGCTTCCGGAAGCGCGCGCGCCCTTCGCGTCGATGATCGTGTAGGCGGCGATGACTAGCGCGTTGCCGAGCGCGAAGAACGTGGCGCGCCGGTCATGCCTGCCATAGGCGAAGGCCGCGATGCCGCCGCAGACGAGCGCCACGCCTGCCCATTGCCGAGGAACGAGGCTCTCCGCGAAGACGGCGCTGCCCGCGAGCGCCACCACCACCGGACCGCCGCCCCGCATGATCGGATAGGCGTACGAGAGCTCGCCCCATTGGTAGGCGCCCGCGAGGAGCGCGAAATACAGGATGTGGACGGACGCAGACGCGGCGAGCCACGGCCACGCCTCCCTCGCCGGCGGCGGGAGGAAGACGGCGACGGCGAGCCCGACGATCCCGGCCCCGACGGAGATGGCGACGGTGTCGAGCTGCTTGTCCGCCGACCCCTTGAGGAGCGCGTTCCACGACGCATGCAGGAGCGCCGCTCCCAGGACCGCGAGGGTTACGGGCAGGGTGAGCTCCATCTAGCGAAGCACCTGCTCGATAAGCGGCGCCATGCGCTCGACGGCCGCCCGCCCCTCCGCAATCGCCTCGCCCGCGCGGTGGAACTCCATCGTGCCGAAGTCCGGCAGGAGCGGCGTGACCATGACGTCGGCGGGCTCGCCGGCGAGGCGGCTCCGCGCGACCTTCATCTCGACGATGTCGAGCGCAGTGGTGAAGACCTCGAAGATAGAGGGCACGGCGGCTTCTTCCGGCCGCGCCTTCGCCTGACGCTGGAGCCAGCCGCTGCGCAGGCGCCCGATCCAGCCCGGCACCTCGCGCGGGGCGACGACGACCTCGCCCTTGCCGCGGCCGCGATCGCGGTAAGGGCCGAGCTTGCCCCACGAGAGGTCGACCGCAATGACGAGCTCCGCGCCCATCGCGCGGCACATCGACACGGGGACGGGATTGACGAGGCCGCCGTCGACGACGACGACATCGTTGCGCACGATGGGGGTGAACACGCCGGGCATGGCGCACGAAGCGCGCACCGCGTCGAGCACGTCGCCTTCCTGCAGCCAGAGCTCGCGCCCGGAGAAGAGCTCGGTCGCCACGGCCCCGAAGCGCATCGGCAGCGCGGCCATGTCGCGATGCGCGTAGCTCGCTCGGAAGAGGTCGAAGAGCCGGTTGCCGCGGATCAGGCCTCCGCGCCAGGTGAGGTCCATCAGGCGCACGACCATGCGCCAGCTGAGCGCGGTCACCCACTTTTCCAGCTTGTCGAGCTCGCCGGCGGCGTAGAACGCGCCCACCAGCGCGCCGATGGAGGTGCCGCAGACGAGCTCGGGCCTCACGCCGCGCTCCTCGAGCGCGCGGATCGCGCCGATGTGCGCCCAGCCCCGCGAGGAACCGGAGCCGAGCGCGAGTCCGATGCGGGGCTTGCGCGCCATCTCGGCGCGAGTTTAAGCCGAACTACATTCTTTCAAATACCGCCGCTATGCCCTGGCCGCCGCCGATGCACATCGTGACGAGCGCGTAGCGCTTCTTCGTGCGCTCGAGCTCGTAGAGCGCCTTGACCGTGAGGATGGAGCCCGTGGCGCCGATCGGATGGCCGAGCGCGACCGCGCCGCCGTTGGGATTCACTTTCGCCGGGTCGAGCCCGAGGTCCTTCGTCACCGCCATCGCCTGGACGGCGAAGGCCTCGTTCGACTCGACGACATCCATGTCGGCGGGCTTGAGGCCGCTCTTCTCGAAGACGCGCCGCACGGCGGGGATCGGCCCGAGCCCCATGACCTGCGGCTCCACGCCCGCGTGCGCGTAGGCGACGAGCCTCGCCATCGGCTTCAGGCCATGCTTTTCCGCGAAGGAAGACGAGGCGAGCACGACCGCCGCGCCCGCATCGTTGAGGCCGGAGGCATTGGCCGCGGTGACGGTGCCGTCCTTCTTGAAAACCGCCTTCAGCTTCGCCATGTCCGCCGCACTGACGTCCTTGCGCACGTGCTCGTCCAGGACGAACTCACCCGGGCCTTTCTTCGTCTTGATCTCGATCGGCACGATCTGCGACTTGAAGTAGCCCGCTTCGATGGCGTGCGCCGCCTTCCGGTGCGAGGCGATGGAGAACTCGTCCTGCTGCTCGCGCGTGAAGCCGTACTTCGCGGCGATGTTCTCCGCCGTGACGCCCATGTGGCCGTGCCCGAACGGGTCGTGCAGCGCGCCGGTCATGGCATCGACCACCGCTGCGTCGCCCATGCGCTGTCCCCAGCGGCCGGCCGGGAGGAAATACGCCGCGCGGCTCATGCTCTCCGCGCCGCCGGCGAGCGCGAGCTCGCAGTCGCCGAGCAGCAGGTGCTGGCTCGCAGAGACGATCGCCTGCAGCCCCGAGCCGCAGAGGCGATTCACCGTGAGGCAGGGCGTGCCGACGGGGATGCCGGCTTCGACCGACGCCACGCGCGAGAGGTACATGTCCTTTGCTTCGCCGTGGATCACGCTCCCCATGACGACGTGGCCGACGGACGCCGGATCGACCTTGGCGCGCGCCACGGCTTCCCGGATCGCGACGGCGCCGAGGCGCGTGGCCGCAAAATCCTTCAGGGCTCCTCCGTAGTCGCCGATCGCCGTGCGGGCCCCGGAAAGCACCACTACTTCAGCCTTGCCTGTCATTGCAGTCTCCCGTAGAGATCGTGCGCGTCCGCCCGGTCGATCCGTACCCGCGCGAGCTCGCCCGCCTTGCCGCCGCTGAACCTCACCACCCCGTCGATTTCGGGGGCGTCCGCCTTCGATCGCCCGACGCCGGGGCCGTCCACCAGGACGTCGATTGTGCGCCCGATCTTCTTTTTCAGCTTCCTCGCGGAAATCCGTTCCTGAGCCTTCATGAAGCGCGCGCGGCGCTCCTCGCGGGTCTCCTCCGGAACGGCGCCCGGCAGGTCGTTGGCCGCCGCGCCCTCCACCGCCGAGTATGCGAAGCAGCCGACCCGGTCGAGTTGAGCTTCGTCAAGGAAGTCGAGCAATTCCTGGAACTCGGCCTCCGTCTCGCCAGGGAAGCCGACGATGAACGTGCTGCGCACCGTGATGTCGGGACAGGCGCTTCTCCAGCGCTCCAATCTTGCCAGGACTTTTTCCGCGCTCGCGGGTCGCTTCATCAGCTTCAGGATGCGCGGGCTCGCGTGCTGGAACGGGATGTCGAGGTAGGGAAGCAGCTTTCCCTCCGCCATGAGCGGTATCACCTCGTCGACATGCGGATAGGGATACACATAGTGCAGCCGGACCCAGGCGCCGAGCTCGCCCAGCGACCTGCAGAGCTCCGTCATCCGCGTCTTCACCGGTTTGCCTTTGACGAAACCCGTCCGGTATTTCACATCGACCCCGTAGGCGCTCGTGTCCTGGGAGATCACGAGCAGCTCCTTGACGCCGGCCTTCACGAGATTCTCCGCTTCCTGCATCACCTCGCCGATGGGACGCGAGACGAGGTCGCCGCGCATGGACGGGATGATGCAGAAGCTGCAGCGGTGGTTGCAGCCTTCGGAGATCTTGAGGTAGGCGTAGTGCCGGGGCGTGAGCTTCACGCCCGCCGCGGGAACGAGATCCGCATAGGGGTCGTGCGGCTTGGGCACATGCGCATGGACTGCGCGCATGACTCCCTCGGCATCGTGCGGGCCGGTGATGGCGAGCACGGCCGGGTGGGTCTTCTCAATCAGCTCCTTCTTGACCCCCAGGCAGCCGGTGACGACGACGCGGCCGTTCTCGGCGAGCGCCTCGCCGATGGCGTCGAGCGATTCCTGCTTCGCGGCATCGATGAAGCCGCAGGTATTGACGACGACGAGATCGGCGCCCGCGTAGTCCTTCGCGGTCTCGTAGCCTTCGGCGCGCAGCTGCGTGAGGACCCGCTCGGAATCGACCAGGGCCTTGGGACAACCGAGCGAGACGAAACCGACCCTCGGTGCCTTACTTCTTCTCAGGATCGCTCTTGGGCTGCTGCGGGAATCCGGGGAAGGCGAAGCCGGTGAACATGTTGCGCGCCTGGCTATGCATCTGCTCCTGGAACTGCGCGAACATCTTCTGGCTCTGCTCGACGTAGGCCTGCATGAGGCTCTGCATCGCCGGGCCCTGCAGGTTCATGAACTGCGCCCAGAGCTCGTGCGAGGCCTTGGAGTTGTCGCCATAGATGCGGCTCGACTGGTCCTGCAGCGTCTTCTGCATGTCCTGGAAGGCCTTGATGTTCTTCTCGAGGTAGGTGCCCATCACGCCCTGCATGGCATTGCCGTAGAAGCGGATGAGCTGCGAGAGGAGATCGGAGGAAAACATCGGCAGGCCGCCGGCGGACTCCTCCTCGAGGATGATCTGGAGCAGGATCGAGCGCGTGAGGTCTTCCCCGCTCTTCGCGTCGAGGACCTGGAAGTCCTCCTGCCGGTGGACCATCTGCTTCACGTCGGCGAGCGTGATGTAGCTCGACGTCTTCGTGTCGTAGAGCCGGCGGTTGGGATACTTCTTGATCAGCCGGACCGCCTGGGCTTCCGGCTTTTCCTTTTCCTCGGGGAGCGCCACGGTTCGAGTTTACTCCTTAGTACATGTGCTGGCCGCCGTTGATGGAGATGTTGGCGCCGGTGACGAACGCCGCCTCCTCGGAGCACAGGTAGATGATGAGCCCCGCGACCTCGTCGGGCTTTCCGAGCCGCCCGACGGGGATCTGCGGCAGGATCTTGGAGTCGAGGATCTCCTTGGGGATCGCCGTCACCATCTTCGTGCCGATGTAGCCCGGCGAGATCGTGTTGATGGTCACGCCCTTCTTCGCCACCTCGAGGGCGAGCGCCTTGGTGAAGCCGTGGATGCCGGCCTTGGCAGCCGAGTAGTTCGTCTGGCCGAAGGCGCCCTTCTGCCCGTTGACCGAGGACACGTTGATCACGCGGCCCCAGTTGCGATCCACCATGCCGTCCATCACCTGCTTGGTCATGTTGAAGCAGGAATCGAGGTTCGTGCGCATGACCGCGTCCCAGTCGGACTTGGTCATCTTCTTGAACGTCATGTCGCGCGTGATGCCCGCGTTGTTGACGAGGATGTCGATCGGGCCGCACTCCGACACGATCGCCGAGCACTGCTTCGCGCAGGAATCGTAGTCGGCGACGTCGACCGGGAACGCCGAGAACGAGTAGCCCCGGCCCTTCATCTCCTCGAGCCAGGACTTGTACTTGGTGTTCGACGGCGAATACGTGACGACGACGCGGTACCCGGCATCGGCCATCTTGGTGGTGATCGATTCGCCCAGCCCTCCCATGCCGCCGGTCACGACGGCAAGCCTCTTCCCCGCCATGGTTCTCCTCCTCTCGTGGGGCGCCAATCCTACATCATGTGCATGCCGCCATTGACCGAGATGTTGGCACCGGTGATGTAGCCCGCCTCCTCGGAGGAGAGGAAGGCAACGACCGCGGCGATCTCGTCGGGCTTCGCGAGGCGGCCCATGGGGATCTGCGCGACGATCTGCTCGCGGATCTCCGACCGGATCGCCATCACCATGTCGGTCTCGACGTAGCCCGGCGACACGGTGTTCACGGTGACGCCCTTTCGCACCACCTCCTGCGCGAGAGCCTTGGAGAAGCCCGCCATGCCGGCCTTGGCCGCGGAATAGTTGGTCTGGCCGAACTGGCCCTTGATCGCGTTCACCGAGGAGATGTTGATGATGCGCCCCCAGCCCCGCTCGCTCATGCCGTCGATCACCTGACGGGTCACGTTGAAGACGCTGTTGAGGTTCGTGTTGATCACCGCCATCCAGTCCTGCTCGGTCATGCGCTTGAAGATCGAGTCGCGCGTGATGCCGGCGTTGTTGATGAGGATGTCGATAGGGCCGACGACCGAGCGCACGTTGTAGAACATCGAGGCGCAGGACTCGAAGTCCGAGACGTCCCCTTCGGCGGCGTGCACGCGCCAGCCCTCGGCGCGCATGCGGCCCAGCCACTCGTCCTTCTTGTCGTAGCCCGGAAGGCAGCCCGCGACCACCGTATGGCCCTGGCGCGCGAGGCGCCGGCAGATCGCCGTGCCGATTCCGCCCATGCCGCCGGAGATGAAGGCGATGCGCTGCACGACCGGCTGTGTCTCGTCCCGCCAGGCTTCCGGACGCTGCGCGATTTCAGCTTGATTTCCCATGTTCCTCATTCCTGTTTAGCGCTCGACCGCCATAGCGACGCCCATGCCGCCGCCGATGCAAAGCGACGCGAGGCCCTTCTTCGCATCGCGCTTCTGCATCTCGTGGAGCAGCGTCACGAGGACGCGGCAGCCCGAGGCCCCGATCGGATGACCGAGCGCGATGGCGCCGCCGTTCACGTTCACCTTCTTCGTATCCCAGCCCATCTGGCGGTTCACCGCGATGGCCTGCGCGGCGAACGCCTCGTTGATCTCCATGAGGTCCAGGTCCTTCGGCTCCCATCCCGCGCGCGAGAGGCAGCGCTTCGAGGCGGGCACCGGTCCCATTCCCATGTACTTCGGATCCACGCCCGCCGAGGCGAACGCCTTGATCTTTGCCAGGGGTTTCAACCCCAGTTCCTTTGCCTTGCGCGAAGAACAAAGAACCACGGCCGCCGCGCCGTCGTTGATTCCCGAAGCGTTGCCGGCGGTCACGGTGCCGTTCTTGTCGAAGGCGGGCTTGAGGCTCTTCATCGCGTCGAGCGTCGCGCCGTGGCGCGGATACTCGTCGTCGGCGAACATGACCGGACCCTTCCTGGACGGGATCTCCACCGTGACGATCTCGTCCTTGAACTTTCCGGCCTTCTGAGCCGCCTCGGCCTTGTTCTGGCTCGCGACCGCGAACTCGTCCTGCTCCTCGCGCGTGACCGCGTACTCCTTGGCCACGTTCTCGGCAGTGACGCCCATGTGGTACTGGTTGAAGACGTCCCAGAGGCCGTCGACGATCATGGTGTCGATCATCTTCGCATCGCCCATGCGGAATCCCTCGCGCGAGCCGTTCAGCGCGTGAGGCGAGAGGCTCATCGACTCCTGGCCCCCGGCCACCACGATGTCCGCGTCGCCGTTCGCGATGGCCTGCGCGCCGAGCATCGCGGCCTGCAGGCCGGAGCCGCAGACTTTATTGATCGTCATCGCGGGAACCATGTTGGGGATGCCGGCCTTCATGGCCGCCTGGCGCGCGGGGTTTTGGCCGACGCCGGCGGTGAGCACCTGGCCCATGATGACTTCCGAAACCTGCTCCGCGGGCACCCCGGCCCGCTCGAGCACCTTGCGGATGACGAGCGCCCCGAGGTCCGAGGCGGGCGTCTTGGCGAGCGCGCCGCCGAATTTTCCGATCGGCGTGCGTGCGGCGCCGACGATGACGATGTCTTCCATGGCTTGCCTCCTAGTGGATTCGGTCTTTCACGTAGCGGCCCGGTGCGGGCTCGAGGGGTGGATATTGGACACTTCCGGGCGCCCGAGGTGCCGGACGCGGGTCGCCCGCGTGCGTCGTGAGCCACTGGAGCCACACGGGCCACCAGCTGCCGGGGTGCTCCTCGGCCTGCGGCAGCCAGTCGTCCGGGTCGGCCGGATACGAGCCGGATTCGCTCGCCCAGTAGCTGCGCTTTTTCTTCGCGGGCGGATTGACCACGCCGGCGATGTGGCCGCTCGCGCCCAGGACGAAGGTCTTCGGGCCGCTGACCAAGCCGACGGTCCGGTAGGCGGCCCGCCAGGGAACAATGTGGTCTTCGCGCGAGCTGTAGACGAAGACCGGAATCGAGATCTTTCCGAGGTCGACCGGCACGCCGAGGTTTACGAGCGCCCCCGGCCGGGAGAGCTTGTTCTCGAGGTACGTGTTCCTCAGGTAATAGCAGAACATCGGCCCCGGCAGGTTCGTGCCGTCGGCATTCCAGAAGAGGAGATCGAACGCCGGCGGGCGCTCGCCGAGGAGATAGCCCTTCACGACATATGGCCACACGAGGTCGTTGGACCGAAGGCTCGAGAACATCGTCGCGAGCTCCTGGCCCTGCATGACGCCGCCCGAGCCGATCGCGGCTTCGCGAAGGGCGACGCTTTGCGGATCGACGAAGACGCCGATCGCCCCGGTCTCGGAGAAATCCAGCATGGCCGTGAGGAAAGTAGCCGAGGAGACGAGCGCTTCGCCCTTCGCGGCGAGGACGGCGAGGGCCGCGCCGAGGAGCGTGCCGCCGATGCAGAACCCGAGCGCATTGACGCGATCGCTGCCGGCGATGTCGCGCGCGACCCGGCATGCTGCGAGGACGCCTTTCTCGAGGTAGTCGTCCCACGTGAAGTGACCCTGCTCGGAACCCACGTTGCGCCAGGAGACCATGAACACCATCTGCCCGCCCTCGAGGGCGTGCCGCACGAAGGAATTCTCCGGCTGCAGGTCGAGGATGTAGAACTTGTTGATGCAGGGCGGCACGATGACGAGCGGCCGTGCGGCGACTTGCGCGCCGGCCGGCTTGTACTGGATGAGCTGGATCAGGTCGTTCTCGAAGACCACATGGCCCTTGCTGACCGCGACGTTGCGCCCGAGCTCGAATGCCGCCTCGTCCGTCTGGCTGATGCGGCCGCGCTGCGCGTCGGCGAGGAGGTTCCCGAGCCCGCGCGCGAGGCTTTCGCCGCCCGTCGTGCGCGCTCGCTCGAGGACCTGAGGATTCGTCGCCGGGAAGTTCGCCGGGCACATGGCGTCGACCCACTGCCCCGCGGCGAACCGGACACGCTCCTTTTCCTCCTCGCCGAGCTCGGCGAGCTCGACGAGCTCGGCCACGTAGCGCGATGCGAGGAGATAGGACTGCCTCAGGTAATCGTAGTACACGCTCTCCCGCCACGCGGGAGATTCGAAGCGCTTGTCCTGCGGATCTTCGCGCACCACTTCGCGGCGCTCTCCGGCGACGAGCGCCGACCAGAGCTCCGATTGCTTCGCGACATAGGACGCGTGGACCGCTCCCGCGCGCGCGGCGGCGCCTTGAAGCGCCGAGAGCCACGCGGGAAGTCCCGCAAGGGAGACCGTCGGCGTTGCACCGGCCGACGACATCAGCTGCAACCAGCCCTGGGTGACTTCATTGCCGGACCGGGCGATCGCCGCCAGGACGGCTTCGGGGGTGCTGGGCTGCATCGCGCGCGATTCTGCGCCGCACAACCCATGCCGTCAATCTATTTTAAGCCCCTGAAAGATAGTCCTTTTTGCTAGTGCGCGAGCAGCGCACGCGCAAGGCCGATGGTGCCGATTCCAAGCGCGATGAGAAGCGCCTGGAAAGCGGTATCGCGAAGCTCCGGCCGGCGATGCAAGCCGGGGATCAAGTCCGCCACCGCGACGTAGATCATGCTGGCCGCGACGATTCCAAGAAGCGTTGCCTCGAGGTGCAGGATAAGCTGCAGCGCGTAGTAGCCGAGCACGCCGCCGACGACCGTGGCGAGCGAGGAAAGGAGGTTCGCGGCGAGGGCCTGGCGCCGCGTGTAGCCCGAATGGAGAAGGATCAGGAAGTCGCCCATTTCCTGCGGGATCTCGTGCGCGACGATCGCGAGCGCCGCGATTACGCCGAGCTCGGTGCTCTGCAGGAAAGCGGCGGCGATGAGCACGCCGTCCACGAAGTTGTGCACCGTGTCGCCGACGATCACGAGCGTGCCGCTGCGGCCGTGGTCGTGCGCCGACGCGCCGGTGGCCGGGTCATGCACCTCGCACTGCTCGGTGTGGCAGTGGCGCCAGAGGAGGAGCTTCTCCATCACGAAGAAGACGAAGATGCCGCCGAGGATGGCGCCCGCCGCTTCCTGCGGGCGTCCGAGCTCGAACGCATGCGGGATCACCTCGAGGAACGCGGCGCCGAGGAGCGCGCCGATCGCGTAGGAGACGAGCATCGGCACCCAGGAGGCGCGCAGGAGCAGCGCGATGGACGCCATGCCGGCGGAGAGCGTCCCGCCGGCGAAGCTCGCTACGAGGATCCACCCGAGCGTCATGGGGGCGGGGATTCTACGCCAGCGATCCAGACGAGCGCCGCCATGCGCTCCGACGTGCGCTCGCGGCGGAACGAGAAGAAGCGCGCGGGCTCGCTGTAGGTGCAGTAGCCCCCGCCGTGCACGCTGCGCACGCCTCGAGCGGCAAGGCGCATGCGCGCGACGGCATAAAGGTCGAGGTTCCAATGGCCCGGGCGCGTCGGAACGAACGCGCGGCTCGCGCCGGCGTCCCGGTCGAGGAAGGCATCGCGCACCTCCTCGCCGACCTCGTAGCGCGAAGGACCGATTGCCGGGCCGAGCCATGCGATCACGCTCTGCGACGGGAGCGCCATCGCATCGAGCGCCGCCTCCAGCACGCCGGCCGCGAGGCCGCGCCAGCCCGCGTGCGCGGCCGCCACGGCCGTTCCCGCGACGTCCGCAAAAAGCACTGGCATGCAGTCGGCCGCCATGACGGCGCAAACGCTTCCCGGAGCCCGCGCGACGGAACCGTCCGCTTCTGGAGCGCCGCTCGCTTCGCTCGCGCACACGATACGCGTGCCGTGCACTTGGCGAAGCCATGCCGGGTCTGGGGGCGCGTGCCTGCGCAGCCTGCTCCTCGCCTCTGGCACGGACGCGTCGCCGAAGGATCGCATCGTCATGATGGCGCGCACGCGCGCGGGAGCGGGCCATTCCGGGACGATGAGCGAATCGGCCTCTACAGCCATCGCTCCTCGCGCAGACGGGCGAGCAGCTTCTGGAAATCGCG
>JAFAGU010000153.1 GCA_019237595.1 Betaproteobacteria bacterium
TTTCCGCTGTTCAACGCCGACATGTATCTCTCGGGCACCAGCTTCGCTGCGCGCCTGCCGAACGACATCAAGGCGCAGATCCGCAAAAACGGCATTCGCAACAGCCATCTCCTGTCGATCGCGCCGACCGGAACCATCAGCCTCGCCTTCGCCGACAATGCCTCGAACGGCATCGAGCCGCCCTTCTCGTGGACCTACACGCGCAAGAAGCGCGTCGACGACGGCTGGCAGGAGTACGCGGTCGAGGACCACGCGTGGCGCCGGTATCGCGCCGCAGGCGGCGACATGGGCGCCCTTCCGCCCTATTTCGTGACCGCGCTCGAGATCTCGGCGCGCGCGCACGAGCAGATGGTGGCGAGCGTGGCGCCCTACGTGGATACGAGCATTTCCAAGACGGTCAACGTGCCGGAGGACTATCCGTACGCCGACTTCCAGGACCTCTACCTCCACGCTTGGAAGTCCGGCCTCAAGGGCCTCGCGACCTACCGCCCCAACAAGGTGCTCGGCGCGGTGCTCTCGGTGGCGCCCGCCGCGCCGCAGGATTTCGTGCAGGACGACTTCAACCGGCGGATCACCATCAAGAGCGTGCCGGCGCCGGTGCTCGCGAGCTTGCGCTGGCCCGGCCGCCCGGACCTCGCGGCCGGCAACCCAGCGTGGACGTACATGATCGAGCATCCGCACTACCGGTTCGCCGTCTTCGTCGGCCACGTCGAGAACGGCGCGCCGCATCCCTTCGAGGTCTGGGTGAACGGCAGCGAGCAGCCGCGCGGCCTCGGCGCCGTGGCGAAGACGCTCTCCATGGACATGCGCGCCAACGATCATGCCTGGCTCAAGCTCAAGCTCGACGCGCTCGCCAAGGCCGCGGGCGACGAGGCCTTCGACCTGCCCTTCCCGCCCTCCGGCGAAAAGAAGCGCATGCCATCGGTCGTCTCCGCCTTCGCCCAGGTCGTGCGCTGGCGCGTGGAGCAGCTCGCCTCCGGCGTCTCGGAGGAGCGCTTCGCGCTGAAGGCCGAGGAAGGCGCCTCGCCCGTCCTGGACTCGATGTTCTCGCTCAAGGAGCCGAAGACGGGCACCGACGGCACGATGTCCTGGACGGTGGACGTGCTCAACCCTCGCACCGGCGACGACTTCGTCCTCGGCCTCAAGGAAATCGGGCTTCCCGACGGCGTGACGCGGCCCTACTCGATGTGGCTCTCGGGCGAATACCCGCGTGCACTCGACGGCCTGTGCAAGCTGCTTTCGCTGGACATGCGCGTGCTCGACCCCGCTTGGATCGGCATGAAGCTGCGCAAGCTCCTCGACTTCCCGGAGCCGCTGGGCGACTTCATGGCCTTCGTGCCGGGAAGCCGCAAGCAGCAGACCTTCCCCTCGACCGTTTCCTACCTCGCGCGCCTCATCCTGCACCGCTACGCCATGCTGGGCGTGCTGGACGAGGAAGGCCGCCCCACGCAGGCGATGGGCATCCTCGAGACGCCCTCGGAGCGCCGCACCCCGGTGCTCGCCGGCGCGCGCTGCCCGGAATGCGGCAACAGCACCCTCATCCGCAAGGACGGCTGCGACTATTGCACCGCCTGCGGCTACGTCGGCGTGTGCGGCTAGCGCCGTGGGGTCACGTTTCTGTCACATTGGCTGCGTAACTTCGCTGTCACAAATAACAGCGGGGGCGCCATGCCGGTAACGATCGACCTTTTCCGCAACGAGACCGAGACGGCGAACTTCGACGAAGGCGAGGTCATCTTCCGCGAAGGCGATCCCGGCGACGCCATGTACGTCGTGGTCGAGGGGAGCGTAAAGCTCGAGATCCGGGGCCAGCTGCTGGACACCGTCGGCCCCGGCGGCGTGCTCGGCGAGATGGCGCTGGTGGAGAAGGCGCCGCGGGTGGCCACCGCCACCGCGCTCACGGCCATCCGGCTCGCCGCCATCCCGGAGAAGCGCTTCCTCTTCATGGTCCAGCAGACGCCGCACTTCGCGCTGCAGATCCTGCGCGTCGTGGTCGAGCGGCTGCGTCGCATGGACGAGCGGCTCTAGGCCCCGCCTAGCCGTCCTTCCAGGTCGCGTACCAGAGGAGCGCGCCCATCGACTTCGAGTCGGTGATGCGCCCGGACTTCACCATCGCAAGCGCTTCGTCGAAGGGCACCACGAGCGTTTCGAGGAATTCGCCGGCGTCGAGGGTCGGCCCTCCGCGCTTCTCGAGGCCCGTGGCGAGGTAGACCTCGATCCCCTCGTCCGTATAGGCGATGGCGGTGTGGATGAGGCACAGGCGCTTCCAGCTGCGCGCGACGTAGCCCGTCTCCTCCGCGAGCTCGCGCTTGGCGGTCTCGAGGTGCGGTTCCCCCGGCTCCAGCTTCCCCGCCGGGATCTCGATGAAGTCTCGCCCGTGCGGATAGCGGAACTGGCGCTCCAGGAGAATGCGGCCGTCGTCGAAGCGCGCGAGGATGGCGCAGGCGCCCGGATGCCGGATGTATTCGCGAGCGGACTCGCCGCCGTCGGGGAGCCGCACGACGTCGCGGCGCACCTTGAGGAGCCCGCCGTCGTACACGAGCTCGCCCGAGACAAAGCGCTCGGTGAAGTCCTCCACGCGCGCCCCGTCAGAGTATCCGCAGCGCCTGCACCGCCTCGAAGCACCATCTCATGAGGCCGCCGGGCAGGATACCGAGCACGAGGAGGGCGAGGGCGTTGGCCGAGAGCAGCACGCGCATCTCGCGCGGTCCCTCGCCGCCGTGGGCCGCCGGCAGGTCGCGCGGCTCGTCGAAATACATGAGCTTGACGACGCGCAGGTAGTAGAACGCGCCCACGAGGGAGAGCAGCACCGCCACCACCGCGATCCAGACGTAGCCGGCCTGGATCGCGGAGGAGAACACCGCGAGCTTGGCGTAGAAGCCCGCCGTGGGCGGCAGCCCCGCGAGCGAGAACATCATCACCATCATCAGGAAGGCGAACCAGGGGCTGCGCTTCGAAAGCCCGCGCATGTCCTCGAGCGTGTCGGCCTCGAAGCCCGGGCGCGAGAGGTACAGGATCATGCCGAAGGCGCCGAGCGCCATGAGGGCGTAGACCACGACGTAGAAGAGCGCCGTGCCGTAGGCATCGGCGCTGCTGCGCAGGTTGCCGCCGACCACGCCGGACATGAGCCCGAGCAGCATGAAGCCCATGTGCGCGATCGTGGAGTACGCGAGCATGCGCTTCAGGTTCGACTGCGCGATGGCGGTGATGTTGCCGATCGCCATGGAGACGAGCGCCATGAGGGCGAGCATCTGCTGCCAGTCCGCCGCGAGGTCGAGCAGGCCGTTCACGAGCAGCCGGATCGCCATGGCGAACGCGGCGAGCTTCGGCCCCGAGCCGATGATGAGCGTCACGGGCGTCGGCGCGCCGTGGTAGACGTCGGGGATCCACATGTGGAAGGGCGCGACGCCGACCTTGAAGGCGATCCCCGCGACCACGAACACGAGCCCGAAGACGAGGAAGGGCTTCATCGGCACCTTGTCCACCGCCATCATGTCGCGCACGCTGCGCGAGACCTCGAGGAGGTCGAGGGTGTGCGTCGCCCCGTAGATCATCGACATCCCGTAGAGCAGCAGCCCCGAGGAGAGCGCGCCGAGAACGAAGTACTTCATCGCCGCCTCGGTGGAGGCCGCCGAGTCGCGGTTCAGGGCGACGAGCGAATAGAGGCAGAGCGACATCAGCTCGAGGCCCAGGTACACCGTGAGGAAGCTGCCGGCGCTGATCATGATCATCATGCCGAGCAGCGAGAAGAGGAGCAGCGTCACGAACTCCCCTCGCAGGAGGCCGCGGTCGACGAGGTACTGGCGCGAGTAGACGAGCGCGACGGAGGTGGCGACGTAGCAGGCGAGCTTCATCAGATTCGCCATCGGGTCGACGACGAAGAGGCCGCCGAAGAGGTAGAGCCCCTTCCCCGTCCCGAGGCCGACGAAGAGCGTCGCGAGCGCGCACGCCGCGAGCACCGCCTGGGCGAGCCAGAAGGTGCCGAGCCGCTTCTCGCTGCGCACGCGCCAGGCGTCGAAGATCATGAGCGCGCACGCGCCGACGAGCAGCAGCGCCTCGGGCAGCACCGGGAGGTGGTTGAAGAAGTCGACGAAGGTCATAGCTTCGGCACCGCGACGTGGCGCAGGAGCTCCGCCACCGAGGCATGCATCACATTGGTGAAGGGCAGCGGATAGAGGCCCATGAAGAGCACCGCCGCGGCGAGAAGGCCGAGGACCAGGAACTCGCGCTCGTTCAGGTCCTGAAGGGCCGCCACATGGTCGTTCGCGACCGCGCCGAACACCACGCG
>JAFAGU010000163.1 GCA_019237595.1 Betaproteobacteria bacterium
GTCTACTGCTCGCTCAAGGGGTTCCTCACCGGCCCCTACGAGCATCGCCTCGCGCTCGACGAAGTGACGCAGATGATGGGCGGCCTCGCGTACATGACCGGACTTCCGGACCGGCCGCTGCGCGCCGGCTCCTCCGTGATCGACATCATGGGCGGCAGCTACGCCGCGATCGGCATCCTCGCGGCGCTTCGCGAGCGCGACACGACCGGCCGCGGCAAGCGAGTGACGAGCTCGCTTTTCGAAAGCACCGCATACCTCGTCGCGCAGCACATGGCGCAGTTCGAGCTGACCGGAGAAGCGCCGCCCCCGATGTCCGTCAAGCGGCCGGCGTGGGGCGTGTACGACATCTTCGAGACCGCCGACGGCGGCCGCCTCTTCGTCGGCGTCGTGACCGACACGCAATGGGAGGTCTTCTGCCGCGAGTTCGGCGCCGAGGAGCTCAAGGCGGATGCGCGCCTCAGGACGAATGGCATGCGCGTAAAGGAGCGCAGCTGGCTTCTTCCGTCGCTCGTTTCGCTGCTCAAGAAATACACGCAGAAGGATCTGGCGGAAAAGCTCGAGCGCATCGGCCTGCCCTTCGCGCCGATCGCCAAGCCCTGGGACCTCCTCGACGACCCTCACCTCAACACGGGCGGCGGGATGATGGAGGTGTCGGTGGGCGGAAAGACGATCCACGTCCCCGCGCTGCCGCTCGAGCTCGACGGCCGGCGCCTGCCGAAGCGCATGGATCCGCCGCGAATCGGCGAGCACGTGCGCGAATTGCTCGGCGCCCTGGGCTGTTCGCAGGCGCAGGTGGAAGCCTGGATCGACCGCGGTATAGTCGCCGCGCCACGGAACACTTGAGAGGAGGAGGACCGTGAACGACCGAAAGACTATCGACGTTGGCCGTCGCGCCGCCGTGCAGGGGCTGCTCGCGCTCGGCAGCGCGCTCGCCCTCGGCAGCTGCGCGAGCGGGATGCAGCCGGGTGCAGGAACGGGCGGAAGCGCCCGCTTGTCCGGCGGGCGGTTTTCCGTGCGCTGGCTCGGCGGCGGCATCGTCGAGCTGGCCACCCCGGACAACAAGCAGATCGCCTACGGCGACGCCTGGTTCTGGTCGAACGCCGGCTGGACGCGCTTCAACGTGCAGAAGCCGCCCGAATACAGCTCGCCGGAAGGATTCGCAAAATACGTCAAGGGCAAGAACCCGGACGCGGTCTTCGTCCTGCTCACGCATGACCACGGCGACCACGGCGGCGACTACATGGACGCCCTGAAGGCGCTCGTGGACGCCGGCGTGCCGGTGATGACGACGGGACAAAGCGACCTCATGCGCGCGCCCAACGGCCTCGTGCCGGATTTCAAGAAGGCCGGGCTCGACAACGCCAAGATCGTCGCCAACGGCGGCGCCGGCATGAACTTCGGCGGCACGTCGCGCCACGGCGCAATGACCGCGCGCCTGGTGCCGGCGGTCCATTCCACCGTGCATGGCTTCCCGGCCGCCGGATTCATGCTCGACATCGGCGGCTCGCGCGTCTACATCAGCGGCGACACGGACCTCTTCGGCGACATGAAGGGCCTAGGCGAGCGCTACCAGCCCAACGTCGCCATCGTATGCGTGGGCGACGGGCCCTTTACCATGGGACCGGAAGAGGCTGCGCGCGCCTGCCAGTGGCTCGGCGTGCAGCACGCGATTCCGGTGCACTACGCGCACAATCCGCTCGTCAAGGGCGTCGAGGCTGGCGAGGAGTTCCGCAAGGCCATGGCGCAGATCGCGCCGGGCGTGCAGGTGAGCGTCCTGAAGCCAGGCGACACGCAGATGATCCAGACCTGAGCGCGCCTCCGGGCTGCAAAAGCAGAAGGGCCCTCGACGGGCCCTTTTCTTTTTTGCCGCCGCTAGCGCCGGTCGGCGGAGAGCTGGCCCGGCCCGGCCACGGCGAGCATGAGGAACCCGCCCATGATGGCGAGGTTCTTCAGGAACTGCGTCGTCTGCGACGGGTCGTTCCAGAACGCGTGTCCCAGGACGGCGGTGATCAGCGTGAAGATCGCCATCCCCCAGGCGACCCAGCGCGTCTTCCAGCCAATGACGACCAGAAGGCCGCCCACGAGCTCGACGGCAATGACGGCCCAGACGACGAGGCCGGGCGACGGCACGCCGAGCTTGCCCAGGTAGCCGGCGGTGCCGGCGACGTTGTTGAGCTTGTTGAAGCCGGCAATGATGAAGAGCGCGGCGAGCATGATCCGGGCGAGGAGCGGTACGACGGTGGCGTGCATGCGGTGCCTCCTTTGGCCGGCGATTATGCCGGAGAAACGAAAAGGGGCCTCGCGGCCCCTTTTTCCAGGCGCCAGGGCACGCTACTGCGCGGCTTTCGCGCCCGCCTGCGAGACTACGTCGTCCTGAGAGCCCGTGCCGCCGGAAACGCCGATCGCGCCGATGATCTTGCCGTCGACCACGATGGGGTTGCCGCCGCGCGACCCGATTACGTCGTCGAGCGTGGCGAGGTAGGCGAAGAAATCGCCGCGCCCAAGCAGGCGCTCGAACACGAGCGTCGGCCGGCGGAACTTGGCCGCCGTGCGCGCCTTGTGCTGCGAGATGCTGACGGAGGCGTACTGGCAGTCGTCCATCTTGGCGAAATACACCAGGTCTCCCGTGGGGCCGACGACGGCGACGCACATCGGCCAGCCGCGCTTGGCCGCCTCGGCCAGAGCCGCGTCTGCGACCTTGCGTGCCCGGTCGAGCTTGATGGTCTCTCCGTAGGGCATGAAGTTGTATTTCTCGGGGACGGCCTCGTTCGGATTCTTCTCATCGGCAGGCGGGACCTGCGCGAAAACCGCCGATGCGGCCAGCAGCGCGGCGCAAGCCGCGCCGGCCATTACGCTCAAACGAACCATGTGATCACCTCTCCAGTCGTTGCGGGGTTGACAGCGATTGTGCAGCGAACACTCAGGCGAGCGCGTTGATTCCCGCCTGGCAGATCTGCTCGTCCTCGTGCGACTGCACGCCCGAGACGCCGATGCCTCCGACGCACACGCCCTGCGCCATGATGGGAAGGCCGCCCTGCACCGGCGTGATGCCGGGCATGCGCAGGAGCTCCGGCCGCTTGGCGATGCGGTCCTGCCACGCCGCCGTGGGCCGCCGCGATTCGGCCGCCGTGCGGCCCTTCTCGACGGCGATGCGCGCGTTCGCCGGGCTCGCCCCGTCCATGCGCACGAGGTGCAGGAGATGGCCGCCGTCGTCCAGGATGGCGATGCAGACGATCCAGTTGTTCTTCGCCGCTTCGGCCTCCGCCGCGGCGGAAATGCGGCGGCAGTCGTCCAGCGTCAGCATCGGTCGTGTCTTCACTTCAGCGCTTCTCCTCTTGGATGGCCTGCCGGATCTGCTCGAGCGCGCCGGGATCCTCGATCGTGGTGAGGTCGCCCGGATCGCGGCCCTCCGCGAGGGCCTGGATCGAGCGCCGCAGCGTCTTCCCCGAGCGGGTCTTGGGCAGCAGGGTCACGAAGTGTACGGCTTTCGGCCGGGCGATGGCGCCGAGCTGGCGATCCACGGTTTCCATGACCTCCTGGGTCGAGGTGCCCTTCCCCGGATCCTTGAGCACCGCGAAGGCGAGCGGCATCTGCCCCTTCAGGGCGTCCTGCACGCCCACTACGGCGCATTCCGCGACGTTCGGATGCATGTTGACGGCCTCCTCGATCTCGCGCGTCCCGAGCCGGTGGCCGGCGACGTTGATGACGTCGTCGGTCCGCCCGAGGATGAAGTAGTAGCCGTCGCGATCGCGGATGCCCCAGTCGAAGGTCGAGTAGACGTGCCGGCCGCGGAAGCCGCCGAAATAGGTCTTTACGAAGCGCTCGTCGTCGCCCCAGACGGTGCTCATGCAGCCCGGCGGCAGCGGCGGCTGGATCGTGACCACGCCCTTTTCGCCGTCGGCGACCTGCTCCGCCGTACCTTCATGAAGCAGGCGCACGTCGTAGCCGTAGACCGGGAAGCTGGGCGAGCCCATCTTGAGCGGCGTCTTCTCCACGCCGGGCATGGCCGAGAGCAGCGGCCAGCCGGTCTCCGTTTGCCAGTAATGGTCGATCACCGGCTTGCCGAGCGCCTCGCTGATCCACTTGTGCGTCGGCTCGTCGAGCGGCTCGCCGGCGAGGAAGAGGTGCCTGAGCGAGGAAATGTCGTGCTTCTTGAGGTACGACGGATCCTGCTTCTTCAGCACGCGGATCGCGGTCGGGGCGGAGAACATCACCGATACCTTCTCCTGCTCGACGATCTTCCACCAGATGCCCGCGTCCGGACGAATCGGGACGCCCTCGTACAGGATGGTCGTCATGCCGGCGATCAGCGGCGCATAGATGATGTACGAGTGGCCCACGACCCAGCCGATGTCGGAGGTGGTGAACATCGTCTCGCCCGCCTGGCCGCAGAAGATGTGCTTCATCGACGAGGCCAGGGCCACCGCATAGCCGCCGACGTCACGCTGCACGCCCTTCGGCCGGCCGGTCGTGCCGGACGTGTACAGGATGTACGAGGGCTCGTTCGACTCGAGCCACTCGCATCCTACTGTTGCGCTTGAAATGTCTTTCTCCGCGTTCTTCCAATCGACATCCCGGTCCCGAACCCAGGTGAGGTTAGGGTCCAAACCGCGGTTGAAAAGCAAAACCTTCTTCGGGGCGTGCGTGGCGAGCCTAAGCGACTCGTCGACAAGGGACTTGTAGAGGACAGGCTTGCCCATGCGGCTGCCGCCGTCGGCGGTCACCATGAGCGCGGGACGCGCATCGTCGATCCGCGCGGCGAGGCTCGCCGCGGCAAAGCCGCCGAACACGACCGAATGGATGGCGCCCAAGCGAGCGCACGCCAGGATGGCGAACACCGCCTGCGGGATCATCGGCATGTAGACGATCACGCGATCGCCCTTGCCGACGCCGAGCGCCTTCATCATGGCTGCGGCTTTGCACACCTCGAGATGGAGCTCGCGGTACGTGAAGCTCCTTGCTTCTCCCGTTTCCGTCGAGATATAGACGAGCGCCTTCTGGCCGCCCCTCGCCTCGAGGTGCCGGTCGACCGCGTTGTGGCAGAGGTTCGTCCGACCGCCCACGAACCAGCGGGCGAACGGCGGCCGGGAATAGTCGAGCACCTGGTCGCAGGGCCGGTGCCAGTCGATCAGCTTCGCCTGCTCGGACCAGAACGCGTCCCGGTCCTCGAGCGAGCGGCGGTGGAAGGCGCGATACGTTTCCATGCGGTACCTCGGCGAGTGGCGGACCCTACACTCTCGCTTCCCGGCGCGGGCCGGCCTTGATGCCGGTCAAGTCACTTGCGCTGCCTGAGGATGGCATTGATGCGCTCGACCGGGAACTCGATCTTCAGCCTGCGCATCGCCGCCCGGAGGAAGGGCAGCAGGCGCAGCAGGATCTCGTCCGTGGCGTCGCCCAGCCGCTCGACGTTCACCTGCTCGAGCGCCTGCACTGCGCGGTCCAGGTCGCTCGGCAGCGTGGCGGCCTTCGCGACCGAGACCTCGTCCGCGCCGACGATCCGCTCGGCGGCGCTCGCCGAGGCCTTCTGCAGCCGGGCGAGCGCGAGCTTCATCAGGTCCTCGATCGAGTTGGACGCATCCGTGGGCGCGGCGATGCCGAAGCTCGAGACGATCTTGAGCGGCTGGCCCTTGTAGGCCACGTTCGCGTTCTGAAGCTGCTGGTAGAGCCGACGCGCGAACGCCATGACCTGGTTCGCGCCGGCGCCGGTGGAGACGACCACGAAGGTGGATTCCGCTGCCCGGCCGATCGAGTCCTCGGCCCTCAACGTGCTCGTGACGAGCTTGGCGATGCGCGCGAGGAGCTGGTCCGCCACGTCCTTGCCGACGTTCTTCGCGAGGTCGGGGTAGCTGTCGAGGCGGAACGCCATGACCGAGAGCTG
>JAFAGU010000209.1 GCA_019237595.1 Betaproteobacteria bacterium
CCTGCCTTCAAGCGCTGGTGGACGCGCATCGTGCCCGAGGCGATCGAGCGCAGCACCTACGTCCTTCTGTCGAGCCTCATCCTCGCGCTCCTTTTCTGGCAATGGCAGCCGTTGCGCGCGATCGTCTGGTCCGTTCAGGGCGAACCGTGGGCGGGACTCCTCACGGCGCTTTTCTGGCTCGGATGGCTGATCGCGCTCGCTTCCACTTTCATGATCAACCACTTCGACCTCTTCGGGCTGCGCCAGGTCTGGTTTCGCGCGAAGAATCGGCCCTATGCGCCGGTTCCCTTCGTCAAGGTCCTCCTCTACCGCTTCGTGCGCCATCCCCTCATGCTGGGGTTCATCATCGCCTTCTGGTCCGCACCGGTCATGACGGCGGGCCACTTCATCTTTTCGCTCGCCACGACGGCCTACATCTTCGTCGGCGTCTTCTTCGAGGAGCGCGACCTGCGGCGCGCGCACGGCGCGGCGTACGAGCAGTACATGCGCGAAGCGGGAATGATCCTGCCGTTTCCGCGCTCGCGCTAGGAAAGCCGGGACCATGCTGCGTGGCGTGTTCTTATCAGCATTCCTTGCCTTCTCGTTTTGCGCAGCAGCGCAGGACGCCCCCTTGCGGATCGTCCTGGGCTATTCGGCGGGCGCGAGCTCCGACCTGCTGACGCGGCTGGTGGCGGAGGAGATGCGGAAAAGCCTCGGTCGCCCGATCGTCGTGGAGAACAAGCCCGGCGCGGCGGGCATGGTCGGCAACGAGACGGTCAAGGCGGCGCCGAAGGACGGCAACACGATCCTCCTCACGCCCGTGGCGACCATGGCGATCTTTCCGCATTCCTACGGCGCGAGCCTCCGCTACGATCCGTTCCAGGATTTCGCGCCGGTGGCGCACGTCGCTTCGTTCCAGCTCGGCCTCGGCGTGGGAACGGAAATCCCCGCGCGCAATCTCGCCGAGTATGTCGCGCTCGTGAAGCGCGATCCGAAAGCGGGCTTCTATGCATCGGCGGCCGCGGGAAGCATTCCGCACTTCCTCGGCGTCATGTTCGCCCGGGCCGCAGGCATCGAGATGGTCCATGTGCCCTACAAAGGCACGGCGCCCGCGATGCAGGCGCTCGCCGCGGGCGAGATCGCGGCGGCGAGCACCGTGGTCGCCGACATCGGCGCGCTCGTGAAGGCGGGCAAGGCGAGGCTCCTCGCCACCGCGGGACCTCGGCGCATGGCCGAGTACCCCGACGTGGCGACGTTCCGCGAGCAGGGCTACGACATCGAAGGGGAGGGCTGGTACGCGTTTTTCGCTCCCGCCGGCACGCCGCCCGCAGCGATCGAGCGCATCGGCGCCGCCGCGATCCATGCCGTCCGGGAAACCGGCGCGCGACAGAGGATCGAGGCGATGGGACTCGAGCCCACGGGGTTGCCCGCGGCGGAGCTCGCCGCGATCCTCAAGGCGGACTACGAGCGCTGGGGCCCGGTGATCCGCGCCTCCGGCTTCAAGCCGAGCCAGTAGCTTGCGGCCGAGCTTCGTCTTCATCCTCGCCGACGACCTCGGCCACGCCGACCTCGGCTGCTACGGCGGGCGCTCGCCTTCGTGCTCGCCGGCGCTCGATCGCATGGCCGCGCAGGGACTGCGGTTCACGAATGCCTACGCCAATTCGCCGGTCTGCTCGCCGACTCGCTTTGCGCTCATGACCGGCCGCTACCAGTACCGGCTCCGCGGCGCGGCCGAGGAGCCGATCTCCGGCAAGACGCGCGGCAGCGCGGAGCTCGGGCTCTCGCCTTCGCATCCGACGCTGCCGTCGCTCCTGCGCGCGGCGGGCTACGCCACCGCGCTCGTAGGCAAATGGCACCTCGGGTTCCCGCCGCACTTCAGTCCGCTGCGCAGCGGCTACGAAGAGTTCTTCGGCGTCTACCACGGGGCCGCGGACTACTTCACGCATTGCGACCCGCAGGGGCTGCACGACCTTTTTGAAGGCGAGCAGGAAGTGCATCGCACCGGGTACCTGACCGACCTCCTTAGCGAGCGCGCCGTGTCATTCGTGGAAAGGAAGAAGGGAAAGCCGTTCCTCCTTTCCCTGCACTACACGGCCCCGCACTGGCCTTGGGAGACGAGGGACGACGAAGCCGAGGCGCGCCGCATCGGCGGCATCCGCAACGGCCTCTATCACCTCGACGGCGGCTCGGTACAGACCTACCGGAAGATGATCTCGCACATGGACGAAGGGATCGGTGCCGTGCTCGATGCGCTGCGTCGCACGGGCGCGGACGAAAATACGCTGGTCGTCTTCACGAGCGACAACGGCGGCGAGCGCTTCTCCGACAACTGGCCGCTCGTCGGCGGCAAGATGGATCTCCTCGAGGGCGGCATCCGCGTCCCGCTCATGGCTCGCTGGCCGGCCAGGATCGCGGCGGGGAAGGTCACCGATCGCCTGGCGATCACGATGGACTGGACGTCGACCTTCCTGGCGGCGGCCGGCGTGCCGGCGCATGCGCAATATCCCCTCGATGGAGAAGATCTCCTCAGGGAAGAAACGTCGGAGCGGCAGCTCTTCTGGCGCATGAAATACCGGAGCCAGAAGGCCGTGCGCACCGGCCGGTACAAGTATTTGTCGCTCGAGGGAAACGAGTTCCTCTTCGACGTCGTCACGGACGCCCGCGAGCGGGCGAACCTTGCGCGGCGCGAGCCCGAGCGCCTGGCTTCGCTGCGGGAACGCTATCGAGCGTGGGAGGCGACGATGCCGCCCATTCCGGCCGACGCGGCCGTCTCGCTCGTCTACAACCCCAAGACCATGGCCCTGCCCTAGGAGATCGACCTTGCTTAAAGGAAAACGCGCCCTCGTCACCGGCTCCACGAGCGGCATCGGCCTGGGCATCGCGCGGGCGCTTGCCGCGCAGGGTGCCCGGGTCATGCTGAACGGATTCGGCGATGCGGCGACGCTGGAGGCGCTCAAGAAGGAATTTCCCGCGCATAGCGGCGCGGACATTTCGAAGCCCGCCGACATCCGGGCGATGATCGCCGACGCGACGCGCGCGCTGGGCGGCGTCGACATCCTCGTCAACAACGCCGGCATCCAGCACACCGCTCCGATCGAGCAATTCCCGGCCGAGCGCTGGGACGCGATCCTGGCGATCAACCTCTCGTCCAACTTCCACGCCATCGCCGCGGTCCTGCCGCAGATGCGCGAGCGGAACTGGGGCCGCATCATCAACATCGCCTCCACGCACGGCCTCGTCGCTTCGCCGCAGAAGGTCGCCTACGTCGCCGCAAAGCACGGCGTCGTGGGGCTCACCAAGGTCGTCGCGCTCGAGACGGCGACCACCGGCATCACCTGCAACGCCATCTGCCCCGGCTGGGTGCTCACGCCGCTCGTCCAGAAGCAGGTCGATGCCTTGGCTTCGAACGAGAAAATCTCCATGGAGAGCGCGAAGACGAGGCTGTTGTCCGAGAAGACGCCATCGAAGGAGTTCGTCACGCCTGAGCAGATCGGAGCGCTCGCGGTGTTCCTCTGCTCGGACGCCGCCTCCAACGTCCGCGGCGCTGCCTGGCCGATCGACGGGCCGTGGACCGCGCAATAGAGGCGTGGGCGTTCGCGTCGGGATCGATTTAGGGGGAACGAAGATCGAAGCGATCGCGCTCGATCCGTCCGGGCGCGAGGTCTTCCGCAAGCGCGTGGCGTCGCCGCGGGACGTGTACGAGGACACGGTGAATGCGATCGTCGCGCTTGCGCTCGAGGCGGAGCAGGCGGCGGGTACGCCGGCGAGCGTGGGCGTGGGGATTCCGGGAAGCCTCTCGCGCGCGACCGGGCTCGTGAAGAACGCCAACTCCACTTGGTTGAACGGCCGTCCGCTGAAGCAGGACCTCGAGGCGCGGCTCGGGCGCGAGGTGCGGATCGAGAACGATGCGAATTGCTTCGCGGTCTCGGAAGCGGTGGACGGAGCCGGCGCAGGCGCGGAGATCGTCTTTGGCGTGATCCTGGGCACTGGTGTAGGAGGCGGAATAGCGATCCGGGGCGAGGCGATCACCGGGATCAATGCGATCGCCGGGGAATGGGGCCATAACGCCTTGCCGCTGCCGCAAGCCGAGGATCTCCCGCTCAGGCCGTGCTATTGCGGCCGCGCCGGATGCATCGAGACGTACCTCAGCGGCCCGGCGATGCAGCGCGATGCGAATCTGGAGCTCTATTGCCGTCGACTTGCGCGCTCGCTCGCCATGGTCATCAACATCCTCGACCCGGACGTCATCGTGCTGGGCGGCGGTGTCTCCAACGTGGATGCCCTATATGAGGCGGTGCCGAAGCTCTGGCTGGGGCACGTCTTCTCCGACCGCGTGGCGACGCGGCTCGTGCGAGCGAAATACGGCGACTCGAGCGGCGTGCGCGGCGCCGCGTGGCTCTGGGGCCGCGGCGGCTAGAGCACCCGCCGCGAGACGATGCGCGCGTAGCGGTTGTACGTGAAGTAGGACGATGCCCAGTCGATCAAGACCACGACCCGGTTGCGGAAGTTGATGAGGAAGTAGATGTGCGCCACCAGCCACACGAGCCAGGCGGCGAAGCCGGAGAGCCGGAGCGGGCCCATCTCCGCCACGGCGGCGCTGCGGCCGATGGTGGCGAGCTGCCCCCAGTCGCGATACCGGAACGGCCGCGCGGGCTTTTTCTCGAGGGCGAGGAGGATGTTCCGCGCGATGTGCCGGCCCATCTGCTTCGCCGCGGGCGCGATGCCGGGCACGGGCTTGCCGTCGGTCGACACGGCGGCGAGGTCGCCGGCGACGAAGATCTCCGGATGCGCCGGGACCGAGAGGTCCGGCGCGACGAGGACGCGGCCCGCCCGGTCGAGCGGCGCGCCGAGCGAGCCGCCGAGCGGCGAGCTCGCGACGCCCGCGGCCCAGAGCACCGTCCTCGCCTCGATGCGGTCGTTGCCGAGCGAGACGCCGCCTTCGTCGATTCCGGTCACGCGGCGGCCGAGCCAGACGGTGACGCCGAGCCGCTCGAGCTGCGCGCGGGCGCGTTGCGAGAGCGAAGGCGGATAGGGCGGCAGGACGCGGTCCGTGCCTTCCACGAGCACGACACGCGCGTTCCTCGGATCGAAGCGCCGGAACTCGCCGGGAAGCGTATGGCGCGCGATCTCGGCGAGCGTGCCGGCGAGCTCCACGCCGGTCGCGCCGCCGCCCACGACGACGAATGTGAGCCATGCGGCGCGGCGCGCGGGATCCTCCTCTCGCTCGGCGCGCTCGAAGGCGAGGAGGATGCGCGCGCGGATGTCGAAGGCATCCTCGAGCGTCTTCAGCCCCGGCGCGTGCGCCGCCCACGCATCGTTGCCGAAGTAGCTGTGCGTCGACCCGGTCGCGACCACGAGGAAGTCGTAGTGGAGGACGTCCGCGTCGTCGAGCACCACTTTTCTCGCGACGGGATCGATGGAGGTTGCGTCGGCAAGAAGCACGGTCGTGTTCTTCTGCCGCGCGAGGATGTGGCGGATCGGCCCCGCAATCGCCGGAGCGGAAAGCCCGGCGGTGGCCACCTGGTAGAGCAAGGGCGTGAAGAGATGGTGGTTCGCGCGGTCGACGACCGTGACTTGCACGCTCGCCCGCGCGAGCCCCTGCGCCGCCCACAAGCCCCCGAACCCGCAGCCCAGGATGACGACGTGCGGAGGCAGCATGCGGCGATGATACAAGCTGTTCCAGCATGAATTGCCAGAGCCGCGCCATCGACGGCGAGAAGCACGATGCGCAGGCGCGCTGATAACATGGCCGCGTGGCGGCCGATCTCGCGTCGATCCTGAAGCCAGGCCTCGAAGGCGAGGCCCGGCTTCTCGTTTCCGAGGAGCACACCGCGCCGCGGGTCGGGAGCGGCAAGGTGCACGTGCTTGCCACCCCGGTGATGATCAACCTCATCGAGGCGGCGGCGCTCGAGGCGGTGGAGCGCTTCCTGCCTGCGGGCTACCAGAGCCTCGGCACGGTGCTGAACGTCCGCCACATCGCCGCGACGCCTGTGGGCATGCGCGCGCGCGCACGGGCGGTGCTGGAGAAGGTCGTGGGCCGCACCCTCACGTTCCGCGTCGAGGCGCACGACGAGAAGGACCTCATCGGCGACGGCCTGCACGAGCGCGTGGTCGTCAACGTGTCTAAGTTCGACGAGCGGGTGCAGAAAAAATTGGCCCGCTAGCCGCATTCGCCGGGAAATCCATCCTCATCACCGGCGCGTCCGACGGGATCGGCGCCGAGCTTGCACGCCAGCTTGCGGGGCCGGGAATCGATCTCGTGCTTGCGGCAAGAAATACCGAAAAGCTCCAGGAAACAGAGAAGCAGTGCGAGGCAAGGGGAGCGAAGGCGCTTGCCATTCGCTGCGACGTTGGCGTGGAAGCCGATTGCCGGGCGCTCGTCGACCGGGCCGTGTCCGCGTTCGGCCGGATCGACATCCTCGTGAACAACGCCGGCGTCTCGGGCCACGCATACCTCGAGGAAGTCGAGGATTTCGCCTGGTACGAGGCGATGATGCGGGTCAACTTCTTCGGCACGCTGTGGTGCACGCGCTACGCGCTGCCGCACCTCAGGCGCCGGCAGGGGCTCGTCGTCGGCATCTCGAGCCTCGCGGGCAAGGTGGGCATCCCCGGCCGCACGGCCTACAGCCCGTCCAAGTTCGCGCAAGCCGGCTTCCTCGAGGCGTTGCGGGTGGAGCTGATGGGCTCCGGCGTGGACGTGACCGTAGTGTATCCCGGCATCGTCGCCACGGGCATCCGCGTGAACGGCTACGGAGCGGACGGGCGCGCCGCCGGCACGAGCGGCCTCAAGGAAGACAAGGCCATGAGTGTCGAGGAATGCGCTCGGCAGATCGTCGAGGCAATGGCCTCGCGCCGCCGCGAGCTCGTCATGACTACGAGGGGCAAGCTCGGCATGTGGTTGAAGCTCATCGCGCCGCGGCTCGTCGACCGGATGGCGCTCGCCGCGCTAAAGAAGGAATAGGGGGAAGAATGAAGAGGATCGCCTGGGGACTTGCGTTCCCGCTCGTCCTGGCCGCCACCGCCGTGTTTTCGCAGCCGGGAGCGCCGGCCATCACATCGGATCCGCAGAAGACCCCGCCGTGGGCCTACACGCTGCTACCGCCGGGCCTCAAGGTGCCCGACGACGGCGCGGAGCGCGTTCAGCTTCCAGGCAGCAAGGTCACCTATACGCGGGGCGAGATCCGCGACCTTTTCAGCGCGAAGGACTGGTTTCCCGAGGAGCACCCGGCGATGCCCGCAGTCGTGGCGAGCGGGCGAAAGCCCGACGTCTACGCCTGCGGCATGTGCCATTACCCGAACGGCCAGGGCAAGCCGGAGAATGCGAGC
>JAFAGU010000268.1 GCA_019237595.1 Betaproteobacteria bacterium
TCGCGTCGCGCGCCTTGGCGCCCACCGGCACGGTGCGCGTCTTCGAACCCTTGCCGGTGACGGTGACTTCGCCTTGCGCAAGATCGAGGCGTCCGTCGGCCGCGTCGAGCGAGACGAGCTCCGCCAGGCGCAGGCCGGATGAATAGAGGAGCTCGAACATGGCCCGGTCGCGCAGGAGCTCCGGGGAGGACGCCTCGCCGCCATCGAGCAGCGTCTTCGCCTGCTCGACCGAAAGGGCCTTCGGCAGCGGCTTCGCCGCCTTGGGCGCGCGCACCCCCAAGGCAGGATTCGAGGCATGGCCGCGATGGCGCACGAGCCAGGCGAAATATCCGCGCCATGCCGACAGGACAAGGGCGAGCGTGCGCGGAGAGAGACCCTTGCCATGCAGGAGGGCGACGAAGCGCCTGACGTCCGCGGTTTCCAGCTGGCCGGCGCTTCGCTCTCCGGCCAGCGTGCCGAGCACGTTCAGCGCGCGCTCGTAGTTCTCGAGGGTCGCCGCGGCCAGGCGCCGCTGGTGCTTCAGGGATTCGAGGTACTCGCGCTCGGGCGAGCGGGCCTCGCTCTTGGCCGGGCTCACGGCGCTAGAGCCGGGCGCCGACTCCCGAGGCGCAGAGCTCGCCGATCCGGCGCAGGTAGAGCGTTCCCATCTCGGGATAGAAGCGCTGCGGGTCTTCGCTGCCGAGCGCGAGCAGGCCGAAGGTCGCCGTCTGGCCCAGCGGCACGAGGGCGATCGACCGGATGTGCTCCGCGGACTCGCCGAACCATGGAAGGCAGGGGTTGCCGGCCGCGACGCCGCACTGCGGGGCGCCGAGCGTCTCCGCGTGCCGGCGCTCGGCTTCGCCGACAGGCTGCGCTTCGGCGAAATCGGCCGCGACGGCCTTGCCCCAGATGCGAAGCGCGACGTGCGGAACCGCAAAGTCCTCGCGCAGGTGGAAGTAGAGCGTCTGCGTGAGCGCGGGGAAGTCGCGCGCGCCGGCGAGCGCGACGGCGAGCCGGTGCACTTTCTCGCTGATGGCGTCGTTCTCCTCGCCGAAGCGGATGAGCTCGCCGAGCTTGCCCTCGACGAGCTTCAACTTCTCGCGCAGCGCGACCGTCTGGCGCTCGGCGAGCGGGATGGCGCGGCCGCCGTAGGGATGCGGCACCTGGATGGACTCGAGGAGCTCGGGATGCTTGTCGAAGAACTGCGGATTGGTGCGCAGGAAGACGGCGATGTCGTCGGGGCTCATCTCTTTTCTTGTCTCGCTCGCTCGTTCATAGCTCGATCTCCCCTTCGAAGACGGTCTGCGCGGGCCCCTTCATCCACACCGCATTGTCGCCGCCGGCCCAAGCGATGGTCAACGTGCCGCCGCGAGTCTGGACACTGACGGGCGACTCGACGAGCTTGCGCGCGATGCCGCTCACCGCCGCCGCGCACGCGCCCGTGCCGCAGGAAAGCGTCTCGCCCGCGCCGCGCTCCCAGACGCGAAGGGCGATCCGGTGCGGGTCGAGCACCTGCATGTAGCCGGCGTTCACGCGGTTGGGAAAGCGCGCATGGTGCTCGAGGAGCGGCCCTTGGGTGCGCACCGGCGCCTTCTCGACATCCGGCACGAGCTGCACCGCATGCGGGTTGCCCATCGAGACGAGCGCCGCCTCGACGGTTTCGCCGCCCACCGCGATCTTCTCGATGCCCTCGAGGACGGGCTTCCCCATGTTCACGGTCACTTCGCCGTCGGATTCCAGCCGCGGCGAGATCGTGCCGGCGAGCGTCTCGACGCGGATCTCGTCCTTCGCCGTCAGCCCCTTGCCCCGCACGAACTTGACGAAGCAGCGCGCGCCGTTGCCGCATTGCTCGACCTCGCCGCCGTCGGCGTTGAAGATGCGATAGCGGAAGTCGGCCACGCTCGAGCGCTGCACGACGAGGATCTGGTCGCAGCCTACGCCGAGGTGGCGGTCGGCGATTCGCTGCAGCGCTTCTTTCCCGAGCTCGAACTCCCGCTCGAGGAAGTCGAGGACGACGAAATCGTTTCCTGCGCCATGCATCTTGGTGAAACGAAGCTTCATGCCGCGCTTCGAACCACCTCGGCAATGCGCGCCACCGCTCCATCCTCGAGGAGCGGATGGATGGGCAGCGAGAGCACCGTGCGCGCCGCTTCCTCTGCCGCCGGAAGCGAACGGCCACGGTTCGCAGGCTCGTAGGCCGGCTGGCGGTGGAGCGGGATGGGATAGAAGACGGAGCTCGCGATGCCTTCGGCTGCGAGCGCCTCGCGGATTGCGTCCCGCCGCTCCGAGCGGATGGTGAATTGGTGCCAGGCATGCCTTCCGTCCGTTGGCTCCGACGGAAGGATGACGTTGGCGTCCTTCAAGCGCTCCCTGTAGCGCTGGGAGATGCGCACGCGCGCGGCGTTGAACCTCTCGAGGTGCCTTAGCTTGACGCGAAGCACCGCCGCCTGCAGCTCGTCGAGGCGGCTGTTCCAGCCGACGCGCTCGTGCAGGTAGGTCTTGCGGCTGCCGTGGTGCCGGAGCATGCGCAGCGTCTCGGCGCGGGCGGCGCTGCTGGTCGTCACGAGGCCGGCGTCGCCCGCCGCGCCGAGGTTCTTCGTGGGATAGAACGAAAAGCAGCCGAAGGCGCCCCAGCTTCCGCCGCGCCTGCCGGCATGGTCGGCGCCGAGGGACTGCGCGCAGTCCTCGATGAGGACGATGTTTCTTTCCTTGCAGATTGAGACGAGCTCGGGAAGGCGCGCGCAGCGGCCAAAGAGATGCACGGCGATGAGCGCCTTCGTCCTCGCCGTCAGCGACTTTTCGAATGAAGGCGGATCGATGTTGAAGCTCGCGAGCTCGATGTCGCAGAAGACGGGAGTCGCTCCGGTGTAGGACACGGCCTCCGCGCTCGCGAAGAACGTGAAGGCCGGAACGACGACCTCGTCGCCGGGCCCGACGCCCGCGGCGACGAGCGCGAGGTGCAGCGCGTCGGTGCCCGAATTCACGCCGACCGCGTGCGCGGCGCCGGTGTACGAGGCAAGCTCCTTCTCGAGCGCCTCGCCTTCCGGGCCGAGGATATAGCGGCCGGAGGCGAGCACGCGCAGGACTGCCGCGTCGATCTCCTCCTTCAGCTGGCGGTACTCGCCTGCCGGATCCACCATCGCGAGCGGCGCGCTCATCGCGTCCCTGCCCGCGCTTCGCGAGGCCCGGCGAAGCGCTCGAGCCGCTCTCGCACCCTGCGCCCGATGTCCAGGGCGACCTGCAGCGCGAGCCGGCCGGCTTGCCCATCGACGCGCACCGGCTGGCCGTCGCGTATGGAAGCGACGAAAGCTTCGGCCTGCGCGGCGAGCGCATCGCCTCCCGCGTGCGATTCCTCCGTTTCCTCGATCGTGCCGCCCGCCTGCCTCACGTAGCGCAGGCTTCCGCGCTGCAGGTCGGCGGAAACGTAGAGGTCGGTCTGGAACACGCGGAGCTTGCGCAGGCCCGCCTGGCTCACGCGGCTCGCCGAGAGGCTCGCGACGCAGCCGTTCGCGAATTCCAGGCGCGCGTTGGCGATGTCGATGTCGCCCGTGAGCACCCGGAAGCCGCACGCGCTCACGTCCGTGAGCGGCGCTCGGGCAAGCGAAAGCGCAAGGTCGATGTCGTGGATCATGAGGTCGAGCACGACGTCGACCTCGGCGCCCCGCGTCTTGAACGCCGAAAGCCGCTCGGCCTCGAGATAGAGCGGGCGGTCCATGCGCGCGGCGAGTGCGGTAAACGCGCGGTTGAAGCGCTCGACATGCCCGACTTGCAGCACCTTCGCGTTCTCCTGCGCGAGGTAGATCAATTCGTCTGCTTCGCGCAAGGTCTGCGCGATCGGCTTCTCGACCAGCACGTGCAGCCCGCGCTCGAGGCAGGCCCGCGCGATCGCATGGTGGCGATCGGTCGGGGCCGCGATCACCACCGCTTCCGCCTTTCCGAGCAAGTCCTCGTGCCGCTTGAACGACGGGCACTTCAATGCGGAAGCAAGCTCGCGCGCCCGCGCGTCATCCGGATCGGCGACACCGACAAGTTCCACCCCGGGAAGCGCCGCGAGCTTCTGCGCATGAAGCCGGCCCATGTGGCCGGCGCCGATCACTGCCGCCTTCAATAGAATCGCGCTTCTCCTTCCGGCCTCGTCTTGAATCGCTTGTGCATCCAGAAGTACTGCTCAGGCAGCTCGCGCACGCGATCCTCGATGAACCGCACCATGCGCCGCGTATCTGCCTCGACCGCCTCAACGCCCTCGCCGCTCGGGAACTGCTCCCAGGCGCGATACAGGCGCGCCGCGTAGCCGCCGCCGGGAAGCATCCGGGTCACGCAGGGAACGACTGCGGCGCCGGTCACGCGAGCAATATACGCGAGTCCCGTCACCGTCGCGGCCGGAACGCCGAAGAAGGGCACGAAGATCGCGCGGTTGCGGCCGTAGTCGAGATCCGGAAGGTAGTAGTAGAGCGAGCCCTCGGCGATGGCGCGCAGTCCCTCCTTCACCCCCGCCTGCCGCGGAAACATGCGGCCGCCGAAGCGCGTGCGGCCTTGGTAGAGCAGGCGCTCGAAAAGCGGATCCTTCTGGCGCGAATACATCATCGCCAGCGGGAAATCGAGAGAGAGCCGCGCGAGAGTCGCATCGAGGCCCACGAAGTGCGGCGCAAAGAGGATGACGGGCTTCTTCGCCTCGCGCAGGATCTCGACATTTTCGACCACGACGAAACTGCGAATGCGTTCCGGCGAAGACCACCAGAGAATCCCGCGCTCCAGGAACGCGCGCACGAAGGCACGGAAGTGCGCCCGCGCGAGCCGTTCGCGTTCTTCTCCCGGAAGAGCTGGAAAACAAAGACGCAGGTTGATGCGCGTGACGTTCCGGCGCTCGGCGATGAGCCAGAACATCAAGGCCCCCACGCGCTCGCCCGTCCACGCGACGAACCCTACGGGAAAAAAGCGAAGGACCCACATGAAGCCGAAGACGAGCCGGCTCATGGCACGGGAGTTTTCGCCGCCTGGCCCTTCGGCACCTTGTAGCGGTTGTAGCTCCAGAGGTACTGGCCCGGGCATTCGCGCACGAGGTCCTCGATCGCGCGGTTCAGGCGCCGGACCGACGTTTCGCCTGGCTGTTTGTCCGGGTACTTCTTCAGGACGATTTCGAACCCGCGTCCCATCGGCAACCGACGCGCATAAGCCAGGAAACAGGCGATGCCCCGCCGCTCCGCGAGCTTTGCGGCGAGCGTCATGGTGTACGCCGGGCGTCCGAAGAAATCCGCCCACTCGCCCTCGCCCTCGCTCGGCACCTGGTCGGGGAGGAATCCCACGGCCTCGCGACGGCGAAGCGCGGCGAAGAGCTCGCGAACGCCGGTCACGTCGGCCGGCACGAGCCGAAGCCGAGCACGCCCGCGCCCCTCGCGCATGAGCGGGTCGAGCGCGGCGATCTTCGGCGGCCGGTAGAGCACGGTGATCGGCGTGTGCCGCGCCGCGTATTGCGCGGTGATTTCGAACGCCCCCATGTGCGGCGTGAGGAAGAGGATCGGCTCGCCGCGATCGCGCGCCGCGTATGCGGGCTCGGCGCCTTCGACTCGGCGCACGAGCCGCTCGACCGCCTCGTGGCGGCGGAACCAGAGCGCCGGAACTTCGGCGAGGAGCTTGCCCGCGGAGGCGATCGCCTCGCGGCGCACGCCGGCGTCCGCGATGCCGGCCTGCCGCAGATTGGCCTCGAGGCTGCGCCGGTACGCCGGCGAGAGCGCATAGATCGTCCAGCCGAGGACGCTTCCCACCGCGTGCAGGATCGGGAGCGGCAGGAGCGCCGCGGCGCCGAGGAGAAAGCGAAGGAGCCGATGCAAGAGTTTGGTATCCTTGCGGCCTTCCACGAATAGGCGGCCGCCGCGCGAGGCGACAACTCCAATGAGCGATTTTCTCTTTACATCCGAATCGGTGTCCGAAGGCCATCCGGACAAGGTCGCGGACCAGATCTCCGATGCGGTGCTCGACGCGATTCTAGCCCAGGACCCGCGTTCGCGCGTCGCGGCCGAGACCCTCGTCAAGGACAACCTCGTGGTTCTGGCGGGCGAGATCACGACGAACGCCGACGTCGACTTCCAGCACATCGCGCGCAGGACGATCCGCCGCATCGGCTATACCGACCCGAAGATCGGCTTCGACTGCGACGGCTGCACCGTGGTCGTCGCCTACGGCGAGCAATCGCGCGACATCGCGCAGGGCGTGGACGAAGGCAAGGGCCTCGACCTCGACCAGGGCGCCGGCGACCAGGGCCTCATGTTCGGCTATGCCTGCGACGAGACCGCCGGCCTCATGCCGATGCCGATCTACCTTTCCCACCGGCTGGTCGAGCGCCAGTCCGAAGTGCGCCGCGACGGGCGCCTGCCCTGGCTGCGCCCGGATGCGAAGTCCCAGGTCACGCTTCGCTACGTCAACGGCCGTCCGGACGCGATCGAGACCGTCGTCCTCTCCACGCAGCACGCGCCTGGCCTCGAGCACAAGCAGATCGAGGAAGCGGTGGTCGAGCAGATCATCAAGCCGGTCCTTCCCAAGAACCTCGTGAAGGGCAAGGTCAAGTACCTCGTCAATCCCACCGGCGCGTTCGAGATCGGCGGGCCGAAAGGCGACTGCGGCCTCACGGGCCGCAAGATCATCGTCGACACCTACGGCGGCTCGGCGCCCCACGGCGGCGGCGCGTTCTCAGGCAAGGATCCGTCGAAAGTGGACCGCTCCGCGGCCTACGCCGCGCGCTACGTCGCGAAGAACATCGTCGCGGCCGGGCTCGCGTCCAAGTGCCTCGTGCAGGTCTCCTACGCCATCGGCGTCGCGCGGCCCACGAGCGTGATGGTGACTACGCACGGCACGGGCAAGTTCTCCGACGAGAAGCTCGCGCAGCTCGTGCAGGCGAACTTCGACCTGCGGCCCAAGGGCATCATCCAGATGCTCGATCTCCTGCGCCCGATCTACGAGAAGACCGCGGCCTACGGGCACTTCGGCCGCGAGGAACCCGAGTTCACCTGGGAAGCGACCGACAAGGCGCTCGCCCTGAAGGAAGCCGCCTAGATGTCCAAAGCCCCGTTCCGGGCCGACCACGTCGGCTCGCTCCTGCGGCCGCAGGCGCTCCACGAGGCGCGAGCGAAGGCGAAGCGCGGCGAGATCTCGAAGGAAGAGCTCAGGAAAGCGGAAGACGAGCACATCCGCAAAGCCGTCCAGCTGCAGCAGGACGTAGGCCTGCAATCCATCACCGACGGCGAGTTCCGCCGCGACTGGTGGCACATCGATTTCATCGCGGGCTTCGACGGGGTGGAGATCACGGCGCCGCAGTACACGAAGGAGATGCGCTTCAAGAACACCGACGAGCAGCCGCCGTACATGTCGGTGCGCTCCAAGATTCGGCGCACGAAGCCGAGCATGCTCGAGCACTTCAAGTTCCTGAAGTCGGTGGTGAAGACGGGCACGCCGAAATTCACCATGCCCTCGCCCGCGATGCTGCACGCGCGCGGGGACCGCGAGTGGCTGAAAAAGACCTATCCCGACCAGGAAGAATTCTGGGCCGATCTCACAAAGGCCTACCGCGAGGAGATCAAGGACCTCTACGCCGCGGGCTGCCGCTACATCCAGATCGACGACACGACGATCGCGATGATGGGCGACGAGAGCGTGCAGGCGCAGTTCAGGAAGCTCGGCGACGATCCGAAGAAGGACGTCGCGCTCTATGCGGAGGCGGTGAACGCCGTGATCCGCGACGTGCCTGACGACATGACGGTCTGCATCCACACCTGCCGCGGTAACTTCAAGAGCACCTGGCTCGCGAGCGGGAGCTACGACTACGTGGCCGAGACCTCGTTCAGCCGCATCGACGTCGACGGCTTCTTCCTCGAGTACGACACCGAGCGCGCGGGGGGCTTCGAGCCCCTGCGCTACATCCCCAAGGGGAAGCGCGTGGTGCTCGGCCTCGTAAGCTCGAAGTTCCCGCAGCTCGAGAAGAAGGACGACCTCAAGCGGCGCATCGAGGCGGCGTCGAAGTACGTGCCGCTCGAGAACCTGTGCCTTTCGCCGCAGTGCGGCTTCTCGAGCACCCACCACGGCAACAACCTCACCGAGGCCGAGGAAGCCGCCAAGCTCGAGCTCTGCGTGGAAACCGCGAAGGAGGTCTGGGGCTCGCTCTGATAGAATCCCGGCCGCTGAGGAGCGTTGCATCCCCGCAGAGGTAGATCACCGGGGCCAGGCTCAGCTAAATATAACGGCGCTCGCATCGGAAACGGTGCGGGCGCTTTTTGCTTTTTGAAAAGGAAGAAACATGAATGCACCAGCCAAGCAGCTCAACGACTTCAAGGTCGCCGATCTCAAGCTCGCCGACTGGGGCCGCAAGGAGATCGCCATCGCCGAGTCCGAGATGCCGGCGCTCATGGCGATCCGCGAGGAGTTCGCACGCACGCAGCCGCTCAAGGGCGCGCGCATTGCCGGCTCGCTCCACATGACGATCCAGACGGCAGTGCTCATCGAGACGCTGAAGGCGCTCGGGGCGGACGTGCGCTGGGCGTCGTGCAACATTTTCTCGACCCAGGACCACGCGGCCGCGGCCATCGCCGCCGGCGGCACGCCGGTGTTCGCCTACAAGGGCGAATCGCTCGACGAGTACTGGGAATTCACGCACAAGATTTTCGAGTTCGGAGGCGCCCAGGGCCCGAACATGATCCTCGACGACGGCGGCGACGCGACGCTGCTCGTGCACCTCGGCCAGAAGGCGGAGAAGGATCGCTCCGTGATCTCGAAGCCGACGAGCGAGGAAGAAGTCTCCCTCTATAAATCCATCGAGAAGAAACTGAAGGCCGATCCCGGCTGGTACTCGCGCATCGGCAAGGGCATCCAGGGCGTGACGGAGGAGACGACCACCGGCGTGCACCGCCTCTACCAGATGCACAAGGAGAAGCGGCTGCTCTTCCCGGCGATCAACGTCAACGACTCGGTGACGAAGTCGAAGTTCGACAACATCTACGGCTGCCGCGAGTCGCTCGTGGACGGCATCAAGCGCGCGACCGACGTGATGGTCGCCGGCAAGGTGGCGGTCGTGGCCGGATACGGCGAGGTCGGCAAGGGGTCGGCGCAGGCGCTGCGCGGCCTGCAAGCGCAGGTGTGGGTGACGGAAATCGACCCGATATGCGCGCTCCAGGCGGCGATGGAAGGCTACAAGGTCGTGACCATGGACTACGCCGCGGACAAGGCGGACATCTTCGTCACCGCGACGGGGAACTTCCATGTCATCACGCACGAGCACATGAAGCGCATGAAGAACAACGCGATCGTGTGCAACATCGGCCACTTCGACAACGAGATCGACATCGCGAGTCTCAAGGGCTGCAAGTGGGAGAACATCAAGCCCCAGGTCGACCACGTCATCTTCCCCGACGGCAAGCGCATCCTCCTGCTGGCGGAGGGACGACTCGTCAATCTCGGTTGCGGAACGGGGCACCCCTCCTACGTGATGAGCTCCTCGTTCGCGAACCAGGTGCTCGCGCAGATCGAGCTCTTCACCAACCGCTCGAAGTACCCGGTGGGCGTCTACATCCTGCCCAAGCAGCTCGACGAGAAGGTGGCGCGCCTGCAGCTCTCCAAGCTCGGCGCGATGCTCACCGAGCTCACGGACCAGCAGGCGGCGTACATCCATGTTCCGAAGCAAGGTCCCTATAAGCCCGAGCACTACAGGTACTAGCCGATGAAAATCGCAGCCATCGGCGCGGGCGGCGTCAACGGTTACTTCGGGGCGCGCCTGATCGAGGCCGGGTTCGACGTGTCCTTCATCGCGAGGGGCAAGCACCTGGCCGCGATCCGCCAGAGCGGCCTCAGCGTTCGAAGCCCGCTCGGCAACGCGAACGTGAAGGCGAAGGCCTGCGAGCGGCCGGCCGAAGTCGGCCCCGTCGACGTCGTGATGTTCGCGGTGAAGCTCTGGGACACGGAAAGCGCGGCGGAGAGCATCCGGCCGCTCCTCTCCGCGGGCGGCGTGGTGATTCCCTTCCAGAACGGCGTGGAGTCGATCGAGCGGCTGCGCAAGTTCTTTCCCAGGGAGCAGGTGATGGGCGGCTCAGCCTACATCGCCACGCGCATTGCCGAGCCCGGCGTGATCGAGCACACCGGGCAGATGGCCCGCCTCATCTTTGGCCCGCTTCTCCCATCCCAAAGACCGAGGGCCGATCAATTCCTGGAGGCTCTCAAGAAGGCAAAGATCAACGCGGAGCTGTCGGACGACGTCGAGCGCGCCATCTGGGAGAAGTTCGTGTCGCTCGTGGGTATCTCGAGCGCGACCGCGGTCGCGCGGGCACCGGTCGGCGTCGTGCGCGGCGACCCGGACCTGCGCCGCCTGCTGGAGGACGCGATGCGGGAGACTTGGACGCTCGCGCGCTTGCGCGGGGTGAAGCTGCCCGACGACTTCGTCGAGTCGCGCATGAAGTGGGCCGACGGGCTGCCGCACGAGATGAAGGCTTCGCTCGCGCACGACCTCGAGGCCGGCGGCAGGCTCGAGGCGCCGTGGCTCTGCGGCGCGGTCGCGCGCATGGCAAGGGAATCGGGCATGGACGCGCCGGTGAACGCAACGGTCTATGCGGCGCTGAAGCCCTTCATCGATGGCCGGTAGGACGATCAGCTTCGAGTTCTTCCCGCCGAAGACCGCGGAGGGCCGCGCGCGGCTGCGCGAGACCTGGCAGGGGCTCGGAGCCCTGAAGCCCGCGTTCTTCTCCGTGACGTACGGCGCGGGCGGCTCGACACGCGAAGGCACGCTCGAGACCGTGCTCGAGATCCGCAAGGGCGGGCACGAGGCCGCGCCGCACATCTCGTGCGTCGCTTCGTCGCGGCAGGAGATCGCGGCGCAGCTCGAGCGCTACAAGTCGAGCGGCATCCGGCACGTCGTCGCCCTGCGGGGCGACCTGCCCTCCGGCCTCGCCGCCGCGGGCGAATTCCGCTACGCGAGCGAGCTGGTCGAGTTCATCCGCAAGCACTCGGGCGACTGGTTCCGCATCGAGGTCGCGTGCTATCCCGAATACCACCCGCAAACGCGCTACGCCAAGGACGAGCTTCGCCACTTCAAGGCCAAGGTCGACGCGGGCGCGAACGGCGCCATCACGCAATATTTCTACAACGCCGACGGCTATTTCCGCTTCGTCGAAGAGGCGCGCGCGGCAGGCATCGGCGTGCCGATCGTGCCGGGCGTGATGCCGATCGGCAATTTCTCGCAGCTCGCGCGCTTCTCGGACGCCTGCGGGGCGGAAATCCCCCGCTGGATGCGCCTCAAGCTCGAAGGCTTCTACGACGACGCCGCGTCCATCCGCGCGTTCGGCCTGGACATCGTGACGGCGCTTTGCCGGCGCCTCCTCGAGGGAGGCGCCCCGGGCCTGCACTTCTACACGCTGAACCACGCGCCGCTCGCGGCGGAAATCTGCAGGCGGCTCGCGCTCTAGGTCAGCGCACCGGCCCCTTGCCGATCGCATCGCGCTGATACGCGCGCCAGGGGCGATCGGGCGCTTCGCGGCACGCGCCGAACTCGAACGGCAAGTCGTTGCGACCGGGGATCAGGAACCGCAGGTCGACGAACCACGTGCAGTCGGGCTTCGCCGTCATTCCGTCGAAGGCCGGCAGCTCGGCGAACCAGCGGAAGAACCCGAGCGGCGGCGACTCCCAGGCCTCGCGAATGAGTGCCTGGTCCGTCTGGCCGTATCGTGTGCGAGTCACCCAGACCGCCTGTCCCGGCGGAAGGTAAGCGGCGTCCAGGCGCGCGAAGAAGCCGTCGCCGGGCTGGTAAGGTTTCGGCTTGTCCCGGACCAGGTTCACATGGGCAAACCGGTGAGCCTCCTCGTCGCTCACGAAGACCGTCCAATTGAACGGCGAAGCGGGACGTGGATGCGCGTCGATGCGCGCGCCGGCGATCCCGTGCGAGCGGGCGTACTCGGCGCCGAACTCGAGCGCCTGTTGCTTCACCACGTACTGGAATCCGACGTACGCGCATAGCGTGGCGAGCGCTGCCACCGACGGAAATCGCTTTCTTCTTAAGAACAGAGCAGCGATCAGGCCGGCGAGGATGATGCCGGTGAACCATGGGTCGATGATGAATGTCGTGCCCAAGCCCGGCCGCCAGGTCGTGAGCGGCCAGAGGATCATGGTGCCGAAGTTCGTGATGAGGTCGCCCACGATGTGCAGCGCGATGCCGAGCGCCGTCACGCCGTAGAGCGCCCGCCAGCCGCCGGGCTCGCGAAGGAGCCTGGCGAGGATCCAGGAAAAGGCGAGCGCCCAGAAGGGCAGGAGCAGGAATGAATGCGTGGGGCCGCG
>JAFAGU010000322.1 GCA_019237595.1 Betaproteobacteria bacterium
GGAAGTGTCGCGCGACGATCTCCTGCGCTTCTACGAGGGCAAGATCGCCAAGTGGTGGATGCCGGACGACGTCGTGTTCGTGCCGGAGCTTCCGCACACCGCGACGGGCAAGCTCTCGAAGCTCACGCTTCGCCAGCAGATGAAGGACTACCGCCTGCCCGAGAAAGCCGCGTGATCCGCACAAGCCGGCACGGCGCCGTAGCGCTCGTCGAGCTCGCGCGGCTCGAGAAGAAGAACGCGCTCACCGGCGACATGTACGCCGGGCTCGCCGACGCGATCTCCGGCGCGGAGCGCGACGCGGAGGTGCGGGCGATCCTCCTCCGCGGCACCGAGGATTGCTTCTGCTCAGGCAATGACGTCGCCGACTTCCTGAGCCGCCCGCCGCTTCGCGAGGGCTCGCCCTCGAGCCGCTTCTTCGACGCCATGCTCGATGCGACGAAGCCCATCGTCGCCGCAGTCGGCGGCCCGGCCATCGGCATCGGCACCACCATGCTCCTCCACTGCGACATCGTCTATGCGGCGAGCGACGCGAGGTTCCAGCTGCCGTTCGTCCCGCTCGGCATCGTCCCCGAATTCGGCTCAACCTACCTGCTGCCCCTCATCGCGGGATACAAGCAGGCGGCGGAGCTGCTGCTCCTCGGCCAGCCCTTCGACGCGGCCAAGGCGAGGGAGGCGGGCATCGTCACGGCGGTGGTGGAGAAGAAAGACCTCATGCAGAAGGCCGAGCACGCCGCGCTCGCGCTCTCGGCGCTGGCGCCCCAATCCGTGCGCCTCACGAAGCAGCTCCTTAGGAAGCGCCATCGCGACGTCCTAGACGAGGCGATCGCGGAGGAGATCCGCATCTTCGGCGAGCGCCTCGCCTCGCCGGAGGCGAAGGAGGCGATGTCGGCCTTCCTCGAGAAGCGCAAGCCCGACTTCTCCCGCTTCTGACATGGCCTCGCTTCGCGAGCTCGAGACGCGGGTCGGCGAGGAAGTGGGCGTCTCGCCCTGGCTCGAGGTCACGCAGGAGCGCATCGACACGTTCGCGAAAGCGATCGAGGACTTCCAGTGGATCCACGTCGACGTCGAGCGCGCGAAGAAATCGCCTTTCGGCGGCACGATCGCGCACGGCTTCCTGACGCTCTCGCTCCTATCGCGCCTCGCCGAGAGCACCTTCGCGTTCTCCGACCGCAAGATGGGAATCAACTACGGCCTGAACCGCGTGCGCTTCACCTCGCCCGTGCCGAGCGGCTCGCGGGTGCGCGCGCGGTTCACGCTCGCGAAGTACGAGAAGCTCGAGGGCGGCGTCCAGGTGACCTGGCAAACCACGGTCGAGATCGAAGGCCAGGAGAAGCCGGCCCTGGTCGCCGAATGGCTGGGACGCCACTACTACTAGGGTTTTCTGCCTGGAAATCATGCGATGAACAAGCGATGGGTTAACCGCCCTGCAGGCTCGAATTGGGGGGAGTTCGGTCCCGACGACCAGCGCGGGCGCATGAACTACGTGACGCGCGAAAAGGTGCTCCAGGGCGTCGCCGAGGTGAAGGAAGGCATCACCTTCTGCCTCTCGCTTCCGCTCGACTATCCCGGCGGCAACGTGATGAACCCGCGCCGCCATCCGCCGCGCCTTGCCGCGACGCTGAGGGACGGCCGGGGCGCCGGCGCGCAGAACTTCTGCTATGCGCTCGAGAACGACACGCCGGGCGTTACCGACGTCGTCTGCGACGATGTGGTGCTGCTCACGTTGCAATACTCGAGCCAATGGGACTCCTTCGCCCACATCGGCAGCCGCTTCGACGCGGACGGCGACGGGAAGGTGGAGATCGTCTTCTACAACGGCTTTCGCGCCGGCGAGGACGTCGTTCCGGCGCCGGAGCGCAAGGACGGCGAGCCCTGGGCGCGCTACGAGGGCACGCACGCGAGGGCCCTGGGCATCGCCAACCTCGCGGAGCACGGCGCGCAGGGACGCGGCGTGATGATCGACCTGCATCATCACTTCAAGCGCGAGAGGAAGCCGGTCGGCTACGACGAGCTGATGCGCGTCCTGGAGAAGGACAAGGTGGCGATCGAGAAGGGCGACATGGTCTGCCTCTACACCGGCTTCGCCGACGTGATCCTCGAGCTCGCCAAGCGCCCGGACCCGAAGCTCCTCCACGGCACCTGCTCGGGCCTCGACGGGCGCGACCCGAAGCTCCTCCAATGGGTGAGCGATTCGGGGCTCGCGTGCCTCATCGCCGACAACTACGCTGTCGAGCTCATCCCGACGAGTCTCACGAATCCCAAGCCGCATGCCGCGATGCCGCTGCACGAGCATTGCCTCTTCAAGAACGGGATTCACCTCGGCGAAATGTTCTACTTGACCGAGCTCGCGCGGTGGCTCCGCGAGCATCGGCGCAGCCGCTTCCTTCTCACCGCGCCGCCGCTCAGGCTGCCCGGCGCCGTCGGATCGCCGCCCGCGGCAGTCGCGACGGTATGACCGCGAAGGTCGCGATCGTCACCGGAGGATCCTCCGGAATGGGCGAAGCCGCCTCGCGGCTCCTCTCGAAGAGCGGCTGGCGCGTCGCGATCGTCTATTCGCGCAACGAGCGGCAGGCGGAGGTGGTCGCCGGGCAATGCGCGGGTGCGATCGCCGTGAAATGCGACGTCGCGCGCGATGCCGACTGCCGAAAGGCGGCGGCTCAGGTCCTCGAGCGCTATGGAAGGATCGACGCGCTCGTGAACAACGCCGGCACGACGAAGTTCGTGGACCACAAGAACCTGGAAGGCCTTGCGGCGGAGGACTTCGAGGCGATCTTCCGCGTCAATCTCATCGGGCCGTTCCAGATGATCCGCGCCTGCGAGAAGGCGCTGCGGGAAAGCCGCGGCTCGATCGTCAACGTCTCCTCGCTCGCCCACCTGCTCGGCACCGGTTCGTCGATCGCCTATGCGGCCTCCAAGGCGGCGCTCAACACCATGAGCTTCTCGCTCGCGCGCGCGCTTGCGCCCGAGATCCGCGTCAACGTCGTCGCGCCCGGCTTCGTGCGCACCCCGTGGCAGGTTGCGGCGATGGGCGAGCAGGGCTCGCAGGAGGCCGAGCGCCGCTACGCCGAGCGCACGCCGCTCAAGCGCGCGCCAGCGGCCGAGGACGTCGCCGAGACGATCCTCTGGCTCCTCGAGAAGGGGCGCGCGATGACCGGGCAGCTGATGTACGTCGACGCCGGCATGCACGTCGCGTCGCCGCGCTGATGGCGGCGGAATTCGACTACATCGTGGTCGGCGCCGGTTCGGCGGGCTGCGTGCTCGCGAACCGCCTGACCGAGGATGGGACGAGGCGCGTGCTGCTCCTGGAAGCGGGGCCGCCGGACCGCGATCTCTGGATCCACGTGCCCATCGGCTACGCGAAGCTCTTCACCCGCAAGGACGTGAACTGGGCGTACGAGTCGGAGCCCGAGCCCGCGCTCGGCGGCCGGCGCGTCTTCACGCCGCGGGGCAAGGTCCTCGGCGGATCGTCCTCGATCAACGGCCTCGTCTACATCCGCGGCCAGCGCGAGGATTTCGATGGCTGGGGCATGCCTGGCTGGGACTACGCTTCGCTCCTGCCGTATTTCCGCAGGAGCGAGGACCAGCAGCGCGGCGCGGACGACTACCACGGGGTCGGCGGGCCGCTCGGCGTCTCGGACATGCCGCGGCACGAGCTCTGCGACGCGTACATCGCCGCCGCGGTCGCGAATGGCGTGCCGCCGAACGCGGACTTCAATGGCGCCGGGCAAGAGGGCGCCGGCTACTACCAGGCGACGACGCGCAAAGGCCGGCGCTGCAGCACCGCGACGGGCTACCTGCGCCCCGCAGAGCGGCGGGCGAACCTGCGCGTCGAGACGCATGCGCTTGCGAAGAAGATTCTCTTCGACCGCAAGCGTGCCATCGGCGTCGAATACCTGCAGGACGGCGTTTCCAGGAAAGCCACCGCTCGCGCCGAGGTGCTGCTTGCCGGCGGGACGTTCAATTCGCCACAGCTCCTCGAGCTCTCGGGCGTCGGGAGCGGCGCGCTTCTCCAGCGGCACGGAATTCGCGTGGTCCACGACCTTCCCGAGGTGGGCGAGGCGATGCAGGACCATTTCTACGTGCGCACGTTCTGGCGCTGCCGCAGGCCGATCACGCTGAACGACGACATGATGAGCTGGCGACGCAAGGCAATCGTCGGCTTGCGCTACCTCCTCTCCCGCGGGGGTCCGCTCTCCATCGCCGCGGGCCACGCCGGCGTGTTCGCACGCGCACGGCCAGGGGCGACGCGGCCGGACGTGCAGCTCTACTTCATCAATTTCTCGGCCTCGAAGCGCGGCGGCTTCCTCCACGAGCATTCGGGCTTCACTACATCGTGCTCGCAGCTCCAGGTCGAGTCGCGCGGCTCCTGCCATGTGCGATCGCCGCTCGCCACCGAGGCGCCGGCGATCCGCTACAACTACCTCGCGACGGAGAACGACCGGCGCTCGATGATCGAGGGCCTCAAGCTCGGCCGGCGCATCGTGATGACGCCGCCGATGCGCGACTACGTCGTCGACGAGTATTTTCCGGGCGCATCGGTGCAGTCCGACGAAGACTGGCTTGCCGTGTGCCGGGAATCCGGCGAGACGGTCTTCCACCCGACCTCGACCTGCAGGCTGGGCGCAGTGGTGGACGAGGCGCTGCGCGTGGAGGGGTTGGAGGGCCTGCGCGTCATCGACGCCTCGGTCATGCCCTCGGTCGTCTCCGGCAACACCAACGCGGCGGTCATCGCCATCGCCGAAAAAGGCGCCGACCTCGTGCTCGGAAAGGCCTAGATCGTCCTGCTGTCGTAGGCCCAGTGCAGCAGCGCCTGGCGCTGCGCGGGCCGGCAGCCGAGATCGCCGCGCCGGCAGTTCGCCTTGATCTGCGCGACGTGCCGGCGGATCGCCTTCCACCGCCGGATCTGGCGCGCGTCGTCCTCGCCCCGGCGCCCCATCCAGTAGCGGCAGTACCACTGGAACCAGCCGCGCGGGTCATCCGGGTGGATCCACCCCTTCGCGTGCCAGACGGAGAGCGGCTGCGAGGCATCGACGCCAAAGCAATTGAGCGCCGGATCGCGGCCCGAGGGCGAAAGCTTCGCGCGGGCGAACCAGGCTTTCGGGAACTCGGCGGCGCAATCGGTCATGTACTTGCCGCCGAAGACGCCGAGCCGGAGCATCTCCGCGGGACTGAGCTGCGGAGCGAATTCCGGGTGGAAGTTGCGGCCCGGCGGCTCGGTGAGGAAATAGACGTAGCGCTTCTGCATCCGGTCGTTGACGACGACGCGGCGAGCCTTACCTCCCGGCATTCGGGCTCTTCGTGTTGTCGACGGCGGGCCAGCGCGCCTCGCGCGACGGCAGCGGCCCTTCCTTCCCTGTGAGCTTCTCGATGGCGATTGCGTAGACCGTCGCGTCCGCGAGCCTTGGGTAAACGGATTTCGGCCGCTCCCAGGAGCGATCGGCGTACTTCCCCATGAGCGCGTCGAAGAAGGCGCTCTTCTCCGCCTCGTCGGCGACGATGCGGGCGCGGCCGAAGGCGACGACGCTCCGATAGGAGATCGAGGTATCGCATTCGAACCGGCCGTACGGGAAGACCTCGCCGGGCTCGTCCGCTTCGTAGCACACGCGCGGATCACGCTCGATGTTGGCGCGTAGGTGGCCTCGGAGGCCCGTGTTGTGGACGAGCAGCGTGTCGCCGGAGAAGACGTGGAGCAGCGGCACGACATAGGGCCAGCCGTCGGCGCCCACGGTGGCAAGGCGGCCGCAATAGGTGCGCGCGAGCAGCTCCCGCGCGAGCGCCTCGGGCATCAGCTTGTCCTTCCTTCGGACCTCGGGAAGCGCGCTCATCGCCCGAGCATAGCGCACGCGCCGATATAATCGCGCTCTCCTATGTGGGAAGGCGCGGCGATCGTCGTCATCGCGGCAGGGATATTCCTCTGGCTCGACAGCCTCAAGGCGCGCGAGCGGGCGGTGCTCGCCGGCCGCTCGGCCTGCGAGCGCTACGCGCTGCAATTCCTCGACGATACCGTTGCGTTCGCGCGCCTGCGGCTCGCGAGAGGCGAGGACGGGCAGCTGCGCATCGCGCGCACGTACACATTCGAGTTCTCGGATACAGGCAACAACCGCCGCCACGGCGCGATCGTCATGCTCGGCGCCGAGCTCCACGACCTGCAGCTCGAGCCGTATCCAGTGCAATGAGCGCGGCATGAGCCTGCGATGAGCGACGCCTGGCTGGCGGGGCGAGTGGTGGAGAACCGGCATTGGACCGAGACGCTCTTCTCGCTGCGCGTTGAAGGCGCCCCGCTCGAGTTCGAGGCGGGCCAGTTCGTCCGCCTGGCGCTCGACGTGGACGGCGAGCGGGTGGCGCGCGCCTTCTCGTTCGTGAATCCGCCCTCGGATCCGGTGCACGAGTTTTTCGGCGTGGTGGTCCCCGAAGGCCCGCTGTCGCCGCGCCTCGCCAGGCTCGCGCCGGGGCAAACGCTTTACCTTGCGAAGCGCGCCGCCGGGTTCCTCGTGCTCTCGGAAGTGCCGGACGCCCAAACGCTCTGGCTGCTCGCCACCGGGACCGGCCTCGCGCCGTTTCTCTCGATCCTGCGCACCGACGCGCCCTGGCGGCGTTTCCGGCGCGTGGTGCTCGTGCATGCCGTGCGCTTCGCGCGCGAGCTCGTTTACCAGGAATTGATTTCCGGCCTGAAGAGGCCGGAGTTCTCCTACCTCAGCTTCGTGAGCCGCGAAGCGCATGCAGGATCACTCGCCGGGCGCATCCCGGCGGCAATCGCCGATGGCCGGCTCGAGGCGGCGGCGGCCGTTCCGCTCGCGGCCGCCGATTCGCACGTCATGCTCTGCGGCAATCCGGACATGCTGCGCGACGCACAGGCCGCGCTCGCCGAGCGGGCCCTTCGCAAGCACCGCCGGCGCGCGCCCGGGCATATCACCGTCGAGAGCTTCTGGTGAGTGCGGTCCTTCGCATGGTGGCGGCCGCCGCCCTGGCCGCGGTCCTTGCCGGATGCAGCGCCATGCGGCTCGCGTACGAGAACGCGGACACGTTCGTGCGCTGGCGGGCTTCCAGCTACCTCGACCTGCAAGGCGAGGCGGCCGACGACCTGAACGACCGCATCGACGCCTTCCATGCCTGGCACCGCGCCAATGCGCTGCCGCAGTACGCGGCACTCGCCCGTGAAGCGGCCGCGCGCGCGGAGCGCGGCATTTCCCCGGACGATATTGTTTGGGGGTACGATTCCTTCATGGCGCAGGCAAGGGAGAGCCTGCGCGAGGCGGCCAGGCGCATCGCGCCGCTGCTCGACCGGCTCACGCCCGGGCAGGTGGCGCACATGGAGGAGCGCTTCGCCGAAGACAACCGGAAGTTCGCAAGAGAGAACATGAAGGGAAGCGACAAAGAGCGCCGCCGGCTCCGCTTCCGGCGCGCACAGGAGCGCCTGGAGGACTGGGTCGGGCCGCTTTCGGACGACCAGGCCGAGCGCGTGCGCCGATTCGCCGACGAAACGCCGCTCTTCGACGAGCTGCGGCTCGCCGACCGCAAGCGCCTGCAGGCGGAGTTCCTCGCCATCGTGCGCGCGCACGAGGCGACCCGGCGCCTCGCCGATGCCGCGACCTCCTGGCAGCGCGGGCGCGACCCGGCCTACGCCGCCGCCTCCGATGCCTTCCGCGCCGGCTACTTCGCGCTGCTCGCGGACCTCGACAAGACGCTTTCCGCCGATCAGCGCCGGCACTTCGTCGCGCGGCTGCGCGGCTTCGCCGAGGACTTCGACGCGCTGGTGGCTGCCGCGGCGCGTGAACGTGCCGCTCCGGAGGCGAGGCCGCAATGAACGACCCGCGCGGCATCGTCCCGCCGCTCGAGCATCCGCCGGCGAGCTACGCGGGCCGCACGCGCTACACCCAGCTCGAATACGAGGCGCTGCTCGCCAACCTCGCGGTGGGCATCGCGTTCACGCGCGAGCGGAAGTTCTTTCTCTGCAACCCGAAGTTCTCCGAGATGTTCGGCTACCGGCCCGAGGAGCTGATCGGGCAGCCGGGCGACATCGTCTATGCGAGCCAGGAAAGCTATGCGGCGCTGGGCGAGATCGCCGTGCCGCTGCTCTCCACGGGCCGCCAGCTCGACCTCGAGTGGGAGCTGCGCCGCAAGGACGGCTCGACCTTCCTTGCGCGCATGATCGCGCGTCCCATCGACGCGCAGAACACGCAGCACGGCACGGTCTGGATCGTCGAGGACATCACCGACAAGCGCCGCGCCGCGACGGAGGTGCAGCGGCTCCTGCGCGAGCAGGAGGCGATCCTCGGCACCGCTTCGATCGGCATCGTCTTCATCAAGGACCGGCGCATCGCGCGCTGCAACCGGCGCTACGAGGAAATGTACGGCTACGGGCCCGGCGAGATGGACGGGCTCCCCATCTCGACGCTCTACGGCTCGCCGGAGGACGAGGCGAAGGTCCCGTTCGTCTACGCGCAGCTCGCGCGCGGGCGCACGGCGCGCCGGATCGAGCTTCGCCGCCGCAAGGACGGCAGTACCTACTGGACCCGCGCGGACGGCCGGGCGGTGGATCCGCAGGACCCCGAGAAGGGCGCCGTCTGGATCGTCGAGGACATCACCGAGCAGCGCCGAGCCGAGGAGGAGCTGCAGCGCGTGCTCGCCGAGCAGCAGGCGCTCCTCAACAACGTGGTGGTGAGCATCCAGTTCATCCGCGAGCGCAAGACGGTGCGCTGCAACCGGCGCTTCGAGGAGATGTTCGGCTACGCCCCCGGGGCGGCGGTCGGCGCCTCGGCGCGCGACATGTACTTCACCGAGGACGAGTGGGTGAAGGCCGGCACCTATTACGCCGAGCTCGACCTCGGCCGCACGCATACGCGCGAGCAGTGGGTGCGCCGCCAGGACGGCTCGGGCTTCTGGTGCCGCATCAGCGGCCGCGCCGTCGAGGCCGGGAACCCGGCCAAAGGCTATGTCTGGCTGCACGAGGACATCACCGAGCGCAAGCGCGCCGACGAGGCCGTGCAGCGCCTCGTCCGCGAGCAGGATGCGGTGATGCAGAACGCGCTCATCGGCATCATCTTCGTGAAGGACCGCATCGTCACGCGCTGCAACCGGCGCTTCGAGGACATCTTCGGCTACGAGCCGGGCGAGCTGCTCAACCAGCCGACGCGGTTCATGTACCCGACCGAGGAAGACTACGACCGCCGCGCGGCGCAGATCTACGAGGAGCTCTGGCGAGGCGAGACGCCGAACGTCGAGCGCCGCTACGTGCGCCGCGACGGCACGGAAATCTGGTGCTCGGTCTCCGGCCGCGCGGTCCAGCCGGGCGACCCGTCGCAGGGCGCCGTCTGGCTCTTCGAGGACATCACGCAGGAGCGCGAGGCCGAGGAGCGCGTGCAGCGCGCCGCGGCGGAGCAGGAACTCATCCTCGACAACGCCACCGTCGGCATCGCCTTCGTGCGCGAGCGCACGATCCAGCGCTGCAACCGCTTCCTCGAGGAAATGATCGGCGCGGAGCCGGGCGAGCTCTTGGGCAAGAGCACTTCGACCCTCTTCGCCTCGCGCAACGAGTGGCGGCGCGCCGGCGAGCTCGCGTCCGCGAGCACGCCCCCGGGCGGCACGCACGAATCGGAGGAACGCTTCCGCAGGAAAGACGGCTCGATCTTCCGCTGCCGGAGCCGCGGGCGGCGCATCGACACCGGCCAGGGCGAGCAGGAATGGATCTGGAGCTTCGAGGACGTGACTGCCGAGCGCGACGCCGAGGCGCGCGCGCGCGCGGCCCTGGGCGCCCTCGAAAAGGCGGTGGCCGAGCGCACCGCCGAGCTCAAGGCCGCGAACGAGAAGCTCGAGGAGGAGGTCGCCGAGCGCAAGGTGGCCGAGCAGCGCGCGAAGCACCTCGCCGACCACGACGCGCTCACCGGTCTTCCGAACCGGCGCCTGCTCGAGGACCGGCTCACGCAGGCGCTCGCGCTCTCCTACCGCAACCGCCGCCAGACGGCGGTCATGTTCGTCGACCTCGACCGCTTCAAGACGATCAACGATTCCCTCGGCCACTCGGTGGGCGACGAGCTCCTGAAGGAGGTCGCGAGCCGCCTCGTGAAGCAGCTGCGCGTGGTCGACACGATCTGCCGCACGGGCGGCGACGAGTTCGTCGTCGTGCTGCCCGAGATCAAGCGCTCGGCCGACGCGGCGAACGTGGCGCAGAAGATCATCGAGAATCTCTCGCAGCCGATCCAGGTGGAGGAGCGCGAGCTCACCGTCACGCCCTCGATCGGCATCTCCGTCTTCCCGGAGGACGGGCGCGACGCCGAGACCCTCATCCGCAACGCCGACGCTGCGATGTACCACGCGAAGGAGATGGGCCGCGCCAATTACCAGTTCTTCACCGAGCAGATGAACCTCACGGCCTCGCGCCGCCTCGCGCTCGAGAACGACCTGCGCCGCGCGATCGGGCGCGGCGAGATGCGCGTGCACTTCCAGCCCATCGTCGATGCGGCGAGCGGCAAGGTCGCGGCGCACGAGGCGCTCGTGCGCTGGCAGCACCCCGAGCGCGGCCTCATCTATCCCGCGGAATTCATCCATGTCGCGGAGGAGACCGGCCTCATCCTCAAGATCGGCGAATGGATGCTGCTAGAAGCCTGCCGCTGGGGCACCTTCATCGGCGTGGAGCGCGGGCTGCCGGTTTCGGTGAACCTCTCTGCGCGCCAGTTCAACGACCCGCGCCTCGTCGCGCTCGTGTCGCGCGCGCTCAAGGAAACCGGCCTGCCGGCGCACCTCCTCGAGCTCGAGATCACCGAGTCCACCGCCATGCAGCAGACCGAGACCACCATGGCGACGCTGAAAAAGCTGAAGGAGCTCGGCGTCTCCATCGCGCTCGACGATTTCGGCACCGGCTACTCGAGCTTCTCGTACCTGAAGCTCTTCCCGGTGAACACGCTCAAGATCGACCGCTCCTTCATCCGCGACGTCGAGAACGACGGCGACCACCGCGCCATCGTGGCGGCGATCATCGCGCTCGCGCAGGTGCTGAATCTCAAGGTCGTCGCCGAGGGCGTCGAGACAGAGGGGCAGAAGGAGTTCCTGCGCGGCTTCGGCTGCGAGCGCGTGCAGGGCTACCTCACCGGCCGGCCCCAGGACCCGGACGCCGCGGCGAAGGAATTCCTCTGAGCGTGCATCCAGGCACCGGGCCCGCCCGTACAACCCGGCATTCCCCAAGAACGGAGTCGCCATGAAAAAAGTCACGTTCCGAATCCTCCTCGCCGCGCTTGCCTTCTTCGCCGGCACCGCCGTCGCGGCCGACACGA
>JAFAGU010000329.1 GCA_019237595.1 Betaproteobacteria bacterium
CTGATAGCACCTTGTCAGATCATCGGTGACCCAGCTCGCGACGTACTTCAGCCCCTGGGGAGCCAGCCGCCCGCGCTCCCGAAAACGACGATATACCGGAACGGGATCGCGATGCCGGAAATGCTCTATTACTAAGAACGTCTGAGCCACTTGGGACAAGTACGAATGTCCGATTTGGGTCGATGGCGGACTATAGCGCGGACCCCTGAAGCGGACAGTCGGCTAAAGCCGGTCCCTTCACTTACCGATGGGGCAGAATGTCTGCTTTCGACCCAAGCAGACATTCGGCTGGGGGAGCAAGGAGCGAACGCGATGAGGTATCGTGTGCAAATCGAGGGGTTTGAAGGGCAAACCGTCGCATTGGGTCGCTGATAGAGACTGATGATCTGGCGCAAGAAGCCCGACGATGAGTAACCCTCGGCCCAAGGGGTTGCTCGAGCTGGAGGACCTCAAGGCGCTTGCCGCGAAAGGCGAGGTCGAGACGGTCGTCGCCGGCTTCACCGACCACTATGGGCGGCTGGTCGGCAAGCGCTTCGACGCCGAGCTCTTCGTCGAGGACATCGCGGCTCACGGCGCGCACGCGTGCGACTACCTGCTCACGGTCGACATGGAGATGGAGCCGGTGCCGGGCTACAAGTTCGCGAACTGGGAGCTCGGCTACGGCGACTTCCACCTCGTGCCCGATCTCGCGACGCTGCGCCTCGCGAGCTGGCTCGATCGCACCGCGCTCGTCCTGTGCGATGTCGACAAGGTCGCGGTGGCGCCGCGCTCGATTCTCAAGAAGCAGCTCGGACTGCTGAAGGAACGAGGGCTCGAGGCCTTCGCGGCGACGGAGCTCGAGCATTACCTCTTCCGCACGAGCTACCGCGACGCGGCGAAGGCGGAGTACCGGGCGCTCGAGCCCGCCGGCTGGTACCTCGAGGACTATCAGATCCTGCAAGGCACGCGCACCGAGAGCTTCCATGCCGCAGCGCGGCGCCACCTCAAGCTCTCGGGCGTGCCCGTCGAGACCTCGAAAGGCGAATGGGGCAAGGGCCAGCACGAGCTCAATGTGCGCTACGCGGAAGCGCTCGACATGGCGGACCGCCACGTCGTGTTCAAGCAGTGCCTAAAGGAGCTCGCCGAGGCTGCCGGCATGAGCCTCACGTTCATGGCGAAGCCCTTCGCCGGCCAGGCGGGCTCGAGCTGCCACATCCACTTCAGCCTGTGGCGCGATGGAAAGAACGCGTTCGCGAAGGGCGGCGACACGTTCCGCTGGTTCCTCGGCGGCTGGATGGCGCACGTGCCCGACGTGATGCCTTTCTATGCGCCTACGGTGAATTCGTACAAGCGATTCGTCGATGCCTCGTGGGCCCCGACCCGGATCGCCTGGAGCTTCGACAACCGCACGGCCGGATTCCGCGTCGTCGGCGACGGGCCAGGTCTGCGCATCGAGTGCCGCATCCCGGGCGCCGATTGCAATGCCTATCTCGCGTTCGCCGCGGCGCTCGCCTCGGGCCTGGACGGCATCCGCCACAAGATCGAGCCGCCGGAGGCCTTCAAGGGCGACGCGTACGGTGCAAAGTCACTCCAGCACGTCCCGCGTACGCTCGCCGAGGCGGTGGATCTTTTCGAGAGCAATACCTTCGCAAAAGACGCGTTCGGCGCGGACGTCGTCGAGCACTACGTGCATTTCTTCCGGACGGAGGCCGCGGCATTCGACGCCGCGGTGACCGACTGGGAGCGCAACCGATACTTCGAGAGGATCTAATGCGGCTCAAGGACAAAGTCGCGCTCATCACCGGCGCCGGCAGCGGCATCGGCCGGGAGACGGCCGTGCTTTTTTCGGCCGAAGGCGCCGCGGTGGTCGCGGTGGACGTGAACGAGGCGGCGGCGCGCGAGACGGCGAAGCTCCTGAAGAGCTCGATCGCCGTGAGGGCCGACGTATCGAAGGCGGCCGATTGCGAAAAGATGATCCAGGAGGCGGAAAAAGCCTTCGGCCGCTTGAACGTCCTGTTCAACAACGCCGGCATCATGGATTCGAGGGACGACGACGCGATCTCGACCGACGAGACTGTCTGGGATCGCACCATGGACATCAACGCCAAGGGCGTGTTCCTCGGCTGCAAATACGGCATTCCGGCGCTCCGGCGCGCGGGCGGCGGATCGATCGTCAACACCGCTTCGTTCGTCGCGCTCATGGGCGCGGCGACGCCGCAGATCGCGTACACGGCGAGCAAGGGCGCGGTGCTGGCGATGACGCGCGAGCTCGCCGTCATCCACGCCCGCCAGAACATCCGGGTGAACGCGCTGTGCCCCGGACCTCTTCGCACCGAGCTCCTGATGAAGTTCCTCGACACCGATGCAAAGCGCAATCGCCGCCTCGTGCACCTGCCCATGGGCCGCTTCGGCGAAGCGCGCGAGATCGCGCAGGCCGCGCTCTGGCTCGCCTCCGACGAGTCGTCCTACGTTACCGGCGCCGAATTCATGGTGGACGGCGGCCTCACCGCCGCGTACGTGACCCCGGAATGAGGTACCTCGAGGATTTCGAGGCCGGCCAGACCTTCACTTCCGGCACGTTGCGAGTCGACGAGGCGCGCATCAAGTCGTTCGCCGCGGAGTTCGATCCGCAGCCGTTCCATCTCGACGACGCGGCTGCGCGCGCGACGATCTTCCGCGGCCTCGCGGCGAGCGGCTGGCACACCGCCGCGATGACGATGAAGCTCCTCGTCGAGAGCGAGCTCGAGCCCGCCGGCGGCATCGTGGGCGCCGGGTTCGACGAGTTCCGCTGGCCGAAGCCGGTGCGGCCAGGCGACGTCCTCACGCTGAAGATCGAGGTCCTCGAGGTCCGGCCGTCCAAGTCGCGGCCCGAGCAGGGGATGATCAAGGTGCGCACGACGACGCTCAACCAGGACGGCGAGCCGGTCCAGATCAACGTCGGAAACCTCGTGGTACCGCGCCGCCTGGCGAAGGCATGACCCAGAAGACGATCAGCCCGGTCGACGGGTCGGTATACGTCGAGCGCGCGCTCGCCTCGGCCTCGCAGATCGAGAAAGCTCTTCGAACGGCGGCGGAGGCGCAAAAGCGATGGCGCGCGGTTCCGGTCGAGGAGCGCGCGAGGCGCTGCCGAGACATGGCTGCGTGGTGCGTCGACCATGCCGATGCGCTGTCCGAGGAGCTTACCCGGCAGGTGGGCCGCCCGATCGCGCAAAGCCCGAGCGAGCTGCGCCGCGGATTTCACGAGCGCGTCTCGTACATGGCGGGCATCGCCGTGGAAGCCCTGGCCGATTTGTCGGTCGGAGAAAAAAGCGGATTCATCCGCTTCATCCGGCGCGAGCCGCTCGGCGTCGTGCTGGTCGTCGCGCCGTGGAACTATCCCTGGCTCACCTCGGTGAATGCGATCGTCCCGGCCTTGCTTTCTGGAAACTCCGTGATCCTCAAGATGGCGGCGCAGACGCCGCTGGTGGCCGAGCGCTACGCCGAGGCGTTCGCGGCCGCCGGGCTTCCCGACGGCGTGTTCCAGTACCTGCACCTCTCGCACGGCGATGTCGAGAAAATCATTCGCGACCCGAGCATCGGCTTCGTGGCCTTCACGGGCTCGGTGGAAGGCGGTCACGCCGTGCAGCGCGCCGCCGCCGCGCGCTTCATCGCGAGCGGGCTCGAGCTCGGCGGCAACGATCCGGCCTATGTGCGCCTCGACGCGCCGCTCGAATCCACGGCCGCGAATCTGGTCGACGGCGCCTACTTCAACTCCGGTCAATCCTGCTGCGGCGTGCAGCGCATCTACGTGCAGCGCTCGCTCTACTCGAAATTCGTCGAGGCCTTCGCCGCCCTCGCACGGGCCTACAAGCTCGGAAATCCGCTCGACCCGCAGACGACGCTCGGCCCGATGGTGCGGGCCGCCGCGGCCGACGGCGTGCGCGC
>JAFAGU010000194.1 GCA_019237595.1 Betaproteobacteria bacterium
TCGTCGCGTGCGCCGCCGCCGGTTCGGGTATCGCGATCGTTCCGCGCTCGGTGCTCGAGCTCGTCGAGCAGCGAAACATCGACGTGCGCCCGCTGCCGCGCGACATCGCGCACGCGAGGACACAGCTCGTATGGCGGGAAGGCCATCGCTCCGCCGCCCTCGGCGCGCTGCGCGAGCTGATGGTCAGCGACTCGCGTTGCGCAGCGCCTGCCAGAGCCGCTGGGGCGTCGCTGGCATATCGAAGTGCCTCACGCCCGCCTGTGCGAGCGCGTCGATCACCGCGTTCATGACCGCCGGCATGGAACCGGTCACGCCGCCCTCGCCGACCCCCTTGGCACCTAGCGGGTTCGTCGCCGTGGGGACGGCATGGTTGATGACGCTCAGGCCGCCCACGAGGCCGGCGCGCGGCATGGCGTAGTCCATGAAGCTTCCCGTGACGAGCTGCCCGCCGGCGTCGTAGAGCGCCTGCTCGAGCAGGATGTGGCCGGCGCCCTGGGTGATGCCGCCCTGCATCTGTCCCTCGACGATCTGGTGGTTGATGATATTCCCCACGTCGTCGCACGCGACGTAGGAGACCACTTCGCATTCGCCGGTCTCCGGGTCGATCTCCACCTCCGCGATGTGGCATCCGTTGGGAAAGGTCGCGGGCACCTTCGGCCGCTCGCGGAAGTCGAGGTCCAGCCGCCCCGGGTATTTCCTTGCGAGCTCGTCGATGCGCACGCTCCGGTCGGTGCCCTTGATGCGGTAGCTGCCTTCGTCGAACTCGATGTCCTGGGCCGCCGCTTCGAGGTGTTCGGCGGCGAGGTCGGTGCCGTTCTTCACGATCTCCTGCGCGGCCCAGTGCATGGCGCTGCCCAGCCCGTGGAGCGTACGCGAGCCGCCCGTCGGGTTGGCGGTGAGATTGAACTCCGGCTCGGAAGTGCGCAGCCGGATGCTCTCCACCGGAATGCCGAGCACGCGCGAGACGATCTGCGCGAAGGCAGTCTCGTGGCCCTGGCCGTGGCTGTGGGACGCGGTGCGCAGCGTGACGCTGCCGTCCTTTTCCCAGGTAACGTGCGCCTGGTCGTAGGGCGCGAAGCCCCCAGGAGCGGTCATCTCGATGTACGTCGCGAGGCCGCGGCCGCGCAGCCGCCCTCTCCGGCGCGAGTCGGCCCTTCTCGCCTCGAAGCCCTTCCAGTCAGAGCGCTCGAGCGCGCGGTTCATCACTGCCTCGAAGTCGCCGCAGTCGTACTCGAAGCCGCCGGCGAACTTGTAGGGCATTTTCGACGCGGGAATCATGTTGATGCGCCGGAGCTCGGCCCGATCCATGCCGAGCTCGCGCGCCGCCTCGTCGACGAGGCGCTCGAGCGCGTACGAAGCGACGGGACGACCGGCGCCGCGATAGGCGGCGGTGGGAATGGTATTGGTCAGCACGAGCCGCCCGCGCACGTGCACTGCCTGCACGTCGTATACGCCGCAGTTCACGTTCACGAGCCCGAGGGTATTCACCACCGCGCCGGTAAACGCAACGTACGCACCGAGGTTCGAGAGGTAGTCGAACCGCATGCCAAGGATGCGGCCCTTTCCATCGAGCGCGAGCTCGCCGGTGTGGACGATGTCCCTCGCCTGCTCGTCGCCCAGGAACACTTCCGAGCGCGTGCCCACCCATTTCACCGGCTGGCCGAGCTTCTTCGCCGCGTAAAGGAGCGCGCCGTACTCCGGATAGGCGTTGAAGCGCACGCCGAAGCCGCCGCCCACTTCCTCGGCGACGACGCGCACCTTCTCGGGCGCCACACCGAGCACCGCCGAGAGCTGGCCGCGCATCGGGCCGACGCCCTGCGTCGTGGCATAGAGGAAGTAGAGATCCCTGGCAGGGTCGTAGGCCCCCATCGCCGCGCGCGGCTCCATCGGGTTTCCCACCACGCGCGAGTGATAGGCGGTGAGCTTCACCACCTTGGCCGCCTTGGCGAATGCCGCGTTCGTTGCCGCCTCGTCTCCGCCGACGAAGTCGAGCACGAGGTTGCCCGGCGCGCCGGGATGGAGCTGGGGCGCACCGGGCGCGAGCGCTTCTTCTGCGGTGGTGACTGCGGGAAGATCCTCGTATTCCACGACCAGCGCCTCGGCGGCGTCCTGCGCCTGCGCGGCGGTTTCGGCCACCACGAGCGCGACCGGCTCGCCGACGTGGCGCACCACCTCGTGGGCGAGCGAGAGCCGCAGCGCCGGCCGCTGCTCAGTACCGTCCTTCCACTTGAACGGCGCGGCGGCCGGGATCGGCTTCAGACCGGCCCGGATAAGCTCCTCGCCAGTCACGACGGCAATCGCGCCGGGGATCGCGAGCGCCGCCGAAGCGTCGATGGAGGCGATCTTTCCGTGCGGGTGGTCGGAGCGTACGAAGCACGCCCAGACCTGGCGCGGCAGCGTCCAGTCGGAGACGTAGCGTCCCCGGCCGGTGAGCATCCGGTAGTCTTCGAGGCGGCCCTTCATGAGAAGGGCGATTGTAGAAACAAAAAGGGCCCGGCTAAGGGCCCTTTTCGCAGCGCCGGGAAGCCGGCTACTTGGCTTCGGTCTTGACCTTCACGTACTCGGCCATGACGGCGACGTCCGGGTCCGAAGGCTTGCGCTTCTGCATCTCGCCGACGACCTGCTTCATGTCGTCGTAGAGCAGGTGATCCTGCAGCACCGAGTAGAGGTAGAGCTCGGGCGTGATGTCGTCCGCCGCCGCCGTCTTGCGCAGCTGGTCGTAGGTCTGGCGCGCCTGGCGCACCTCGGCCTGCTGCTGGGGCGTGAGGCGCTGGGCGCCGCCGACCCCTCGCACCGCCACGCCGCCGGAGCGGCCCAGCTTCGCGATCTGGATGAGCTCGGGCGTTTGCGAGATCTTCTGCGACACGCCCGAGGGGAGGTTCGTCACCTGGGGCTGCGCACCGGACTGGATCGTGCTCTGCTCGGCGCCGGCGGTGAAGCTCGCCGGACCGCTGAAGGACTCCTGGCGCCCGCCCTTGAAGTACACGAGGCGAAGCTGCCCGCCGGCGGGAACCGTGAAGCGGTCGCCCTCGCGCACCTTCATGTAGGCCTTCGCAGCCGCCTTGGCGCCGCCGCTCGTATACGAGACGTCGCCCTGGATGTTGTTGATGAGCCCCACGTCGGCCTGCGCGAATGCGTTCGCGGCAACCAGCGCGGCGGCGATCCCGAGACTCGTCAGCATCGATTTCATTTGGCCTCTCCCGTTATACCTTCAAAAAGCTTAAGGCTTCCCGCGCCGGATGGCGAGGACTTTTATCACGTGCAAACACCCACAACGTAATGATTCGTAAAGCCTTTCAGCGCTCGACGACATCGCCTCCGGGCTATTGGCTTCCCCGGCGGCTGATGAGCCAGGCGGCGAGCGACTTAACGTCCTCGTTTTCCGGCTGCTTGCGCATCATCTCGTTCACGACCGGGACCATCTCCTCGTAGAGCTGGTAGTCGTTCAGCGCCGAGAAGAGATAAAGCTCGGGCGTGATGTCGTCGTTCGGTAACTGGGCGCGAAGCGTCTGATACGTCGTGCGCGCCTCCTGGAGCGCCTCGGGCTGCACCGGCCGGGCCGATTGCGCGCCGCGCACCTGCACGCCGCCGAGCTTCGCGTTCTGCATGAGCTCCGGGACGCGCGAAATCCTCGCCGGCACGTTGCCCGGGAGCTTCGCCACGTCCGCCGGCCTGCCGTGGAGAGGATTGCTCTCGGCCTTGCCGGCGCGAAAGCCGGACGGGCCGGTCCAGTTCTCCTGCCGCGCGCCGTCGAAGTAGACGATGCGCACCTGGGTACCGGTGGGCAGCTCGAAGCGATCCCCTTCCCGGACCTTCATGAACGCCTTCACGCGCGCCGGCGCCCCGGATTGCGGCGTGTACGAAACGTCGCCATTCACCAGGTTGACCAGTCCCACGTCGCCTTGCGCGCGAGCGAAGACGCTCGCCGTCGCCAGCAGGACCCACAGTAGGCTACGCATGCTCTCCTCCGCTTTCTCGTGCCGATTCTACGCTGCCGCCCCCGGCTGCCATGCGTCAGACGTCGTCAGGACGGCTTCGCGGGTTCATCGATTCCCGTGACTTCGTACACGCGGATCGCTTCGGAGCGGCCCTTGACGGTCAGCGTCTCTTCCTTCCCGGTGCGCACGCCCGGGCCGGCGGCCTTCACGGTCGACTCCGACGCCGCGATGACGATCTTCAGGTCCTTGGTGACGCCCTCCAGCCGCGACGCGGCGTTCACCGTGTCGCCGATGGCGGTGAATTCCTTGCGCTTGGGCGTGCCGATGTCCCCGATCACCGCCTCGCCGGTGAACAAGCCGACGCCGATGCCGAACTGGGCGAGGCCGCGATCGGGGAAGCGCTGCTGCATCCAGTCCTTGAAGTTTGCCGCCTCCTTTGCCATGCCGAGCGCCGCGCGCACCGCGCGGCGCGCGTGGTCGGGATACGCCACCGGCGAGCCGAACACCGCCATGACCGCATCGCCGATGTATTTGTCGACGAGCCCGCCTTCGGTGAGGATCGGCGCCGTCACGCGGGTGAAGTAGGCGTTCAGCATCTCGACCACCTCGTGCGCGGAGAGCTTCTCCGACATCGTGGTGAACCCTCGGATATCGGAGAAGAGCACCGTCACCGTGCGCGCCTCCCCCGAAAGGTCCGGCCGGTTCTCGTCGTCGAGGAGCACGTTCACCACTTCGTCGGAGACATAGCGGCCGAAGATCTGCCGCACGCGCGACTTCTCCCGTTCCTCGCCGGTGAGCCTCAGGCCGAGCGTCATCAGGAACGCGGCTGCGAGGCCGGTCTGCAGCTCCGCCACGGGAAGCACCACGTCATGCTGGAAGGCAAGGAATGAAGGCGGGGCGACCGCGAAGAGCATGAGCGTGCCGAGCGCCGCGCCGGCGCCGACGCCGAGGGTGAGGAAGAACCAGGCGCCGAGCGCGAGGATCGCGGCGACGTAGCCGATCTCGAGCGCCAGCGGCAGCGGCCGCGGATAGCGACCGGAGAGGATCGTCTCGATGATGTTCGCGTGGATTTCGCCGCCCGCCATCTGGTCGGCGCGCGCGCCGCGCGAATAGGGCGTGAAGTGGCGGTCGGAGGTGCCCGCGTTGTTCGCGGCGATGATCGCCACCTTGCCGCGCAGCACCTGGAGCTCCGGATTGGCAAGCGCGTTGGGCTGCAGGAGCGCGAGCATGGAGATCGTCGGGATGGTGCCGGGCGGGCCGGCGTAGCGGATCGGCACGCGCTTGAGGTCGCGCGTGAAGGTCGTGCCGGCAATCTGCCATTCGTTCTTGTTCGGGTCTTCCCCGAGCGCGCGAAGCGCAAGCTGCATGTTGAAGGCGAGGCCCGGGAGCGCGGGGTCGGGGAGCATCACCGGATAGAACGCCCTCACGTGCTTGTCCGGATCCGGAAAGAGGTTCGCGATGCCTAGGTCGTTGTTCCCGCCCGGCAGCACGAGGCGCTGGTCGTCGGGCGGCTGGAGGAGCGCGACCTGCCCGTCAGGGAGGTCGATCAACTGCGTGATGAGGATGGTGTCGCCCTGCGACAGGATGGCGCGGAAGGGCGTGTCGTACTCGCGGCTGATCGTGCTGTCGGGGAGCTTCAGCTTGCGAAGCCAAGCTTCGGCGCTCACCGTGTAGAGATAGTCCAGGCCCACCGCCTTGACCCCCGCCTGCTTGAGCGCGCCGATGACCTGGCCCCAGTACGGCGCCCAGAAGGCGAGCGGATCGTCCTTGAGCGCGGCGAGGGTCGCGTCGTCCACCGTAATGAACACGGCGTGCTGCGGCTTGTAGCGCACGCCGGAGAAGACGTGCCAGTAGTCGTAGTAGAAATCCTCCAGCGAGCGATGCCACTCCGTCTGCGCGAGGCCGACCGTGACGAGCGTAGCCGCGGCGACCACGGCAATCCAGCGTGCCAGCTTCTTCTGGAGCGCGCCCAACGTTCAGTCGCCGACGTAGACGAACGCGGCCCAGAAGAAGGGGTGCGCCCGAGAGAAGTGGTACTGGCCGCGCGTGTAGCCCTCGCCGATGAGGCGGCGCTGGGCGTCGTTCACGGCGGAGAGGGCCGGCATGCCGGCCTTGATGTTGCGGAAAGTCGATGTCATGAGCTCCTGGGTCGAGAGGCTGTCGACGCTCCAGTGCGAAACGAGGAGGCTCCTCGCCCCGGCGTACATGAAGGCGCGCGTGAGGCCCGCGAAGCCCTCGCCGTTGCTCGCCTGCGCCGATTCTCCGGCGGTGTTGCACGCGGAGAGGGCGACGAGCTCGGCGTTCAGCTCGAGGTCCTCGATCACTTCCTTCATGGTGAGCAGCCCGTCCTCGCCCTTGAGGTCGCCGACGAGCGTGAGCGCGAGCGCCGGCTGCGCCTGGGAGCTCGACGTGCGCCGCACCTCGCCCTCTTCCAGCGGCTGGTCGCTCGCGATGTATTCGCCGCCGAGGAATCCGTGCGTGGCGAAGAGCACGAAGCGGGCGGAGCGCAGGCCCGCGTCCGCCTTCGCGACGCGTTCCTGCGCCTGCTCGCCGACGTAGAGCTGCGTTGCGCCGCCGAGCACGCGCGCGATCTCCTTCGCTTCCTCCGCGGTTTCCTTGAGCGGCGGAATGGCGGGCGTTCCGCTCGCGGTCTTGCCGAAGCCCACGTTGAGCTGCGTGAGCGCCTTCAGCGTCTGGTCCGGCATGCGCCGCGCGCCGTCCGGGTTGAACAGCGGATCGGCGAACGCAACGAGGTCGAGCTTCGTCGCACCGGAGCTCTTCGGGTACAGGCGCTGCGAGACGAGGGCGGAGAGGCTCGGCAGGTAAGCGAAGCGGTACCTCTTCGAGAGGTAGGCGAGATCGGCGTACTCGGCGAGGTACGGATGCTCGGCCGAGCCGTCCGCCGCGTCCTTCGCGCGCTCGAAGGCTGCGCGCTGTGCCGCCGTGTACTCGGAAACCAGGAACTCGAGCGGGATCGTCTGCAGCGGCCCGTCGGCGACCACGAGCACCTTCTGCCGCGCCCCGATCGTGGCGGCGACCGGCTCGACCAGGTCGCGGTACAGCGACGAGAGCGTGTCGGGGTCGATATCGCGCAGGAAGAGCACCGATTCGCCGATGGCCACCTTCTCGATGGAGCGGCGAATGCGCAGCACGCGCTCGACGATCGTCGAGCGCTTCACCCGCGCGACCACCATGCGGAAGTCGTCGCGCGTGACCGCGAAGATGACCGTCTCCTGCGGCAGGAGCACATAGGAGAGAAGCGCCTCGTCGGGCTTCAGGAGCCGCTTCTGCAGGTCTTCC
>JAFAGU010000200.1 GCA_019237595.1 Betaproteobacteria bacterium
GGCGAGCGGCCGCGAGAGCACGGTGTAGGCGGAAAACGCCGCGCCCGCGAGGAGCAGCATGAGGTCCCCGGCGCCCGCGTGGGCGAGGCCGCCCGTGAACTTGTCCGCGAGGAACACCACGATGCCCGCGAAGGCCACCAGCGTTCCCGCGAGCTGCTGCGCGCGCAGCCGCTCGGCGCCCATCGCGGCGAGGATGCCGAGTGTGAATAGCGGCTGGCAGGTGAGGACGAGCGAGGAGGAAAACGCGGTCGAGAGGTTCATCCCGTACATGACCGCGCTGATATGCACCACATGCCCCACGAAGGCGCAAAGAACGAAGCGCGGGAGGTCTTCACGCCTGGGCCACGAAAGCGCGATGCGCGAGCGAAAGGTCACGGCGAGGAGGAGCAGCCCGAGCAGCGGCAGCACCGAGAAGCGAAGGAACACGAACGCCCCCACGCCCATGTAGCCAAGCAGGTATTTCACGAAAGCGAAGTTCATCCCCCAGGCGAGCATCGTCCCGAGGGCGGCGAGGAAGGCGAGATCGCTTCTTTTCACGAAGACGAAGTCTAGAATACGCGGCGTCATGCGACTCGAAACGCCGGCGCCCGCGCTCGTTGCGCGTCCCGCCGTCCAGGCGCTCGGCGCCTCGAAAATCCGCGAGCTCGTCAACGAGGGCATGGGCCGCAAGGACGTGCTGGCCTTCTGGGTCGGCGAGCCCGACCAGCCGACGCCCGACTTCATCCGGCGCGCCGGCATCGAGTCCATCGAGAAGGGGGAGGTCTTCTACAGCCAGAACCTCGGCATCCCGCGGCTGAGAGAGGCGCTGGCGGGCTATGTTTCGAAACTACACAGAAAGATTTCTCAGGAAGAAACGGCGATAACAAGCTCAGGCGTCAGCGCGCTCATGCTCGTGTCGCAGCTGCTCCTCGAGCCCGGCGACCGCGTGGTGGAGGTCGTGCCGCTCTGGCCGAACCTGCAGGAGATCCCGAAGATCCTCGGCGCCAATGTAAAAACAGTGGCCTTGGACTTTTCCGAATCGGGCTGGTCTCTGGACTTGGAGAAGCTTTTAGAAAATCTAACGGCAAAGACAAAGGCGCTTTACCTCAATTCGCCGAACAACCCGACCGGCTGGACGATCAAGCGAGAGGAGCAGCGGGCGCTCCTCGAGCACTGCCGGCGCCACGGCATCTGGATCTTTGCCGACGATGCCTACGAGCGCCTCTATTTCGGGGAAGGCGCGGTCGCTCCGTCCTTCCTGGATCTTTGCGATCGAGAGGACAGGCTGATCAGCACGAACACCTTCTCGAAGGCCTGGTCGATGACCGGCTGGCGCCTGGGCTGGGCGATCGTCCCGGGCGCGCTCGCTGCGGATCTCGCGAAGCTCGTCGAGTACAACACCTCCTGCGCGCCGGTTTTCGTGCAGCGCGCCGCCATTGCGGCCCTGAAGGAGGGTGAGCCTTTCATCGAAAAAAGCCTTGGCCGATACCGTTCGGCGAGAGACTTCCTGGTGAAAGAGCTTAAGACCGTTCCCGGCGTGCACGCCGCCGGCCCGCGGGGCACGATGTATCTCTTCCTGAAGATCGACGGCGCGCAAGACAGCCTCGCTTTCTGCAAGCGGCTGGTGCGCGAGGCCGGATTGGGCCTCGCCCCCGGGTCCGCGTTCGGACCCGAAGGGGAGGGGTACGTCCGGTGGTGCTTCGCCGCCGGCGAGGATCGCCTCGCCGACGGCGTCGAGCGCCTGAGAGGGTTCCTTAGGCGTTGACCACGCGCTTCGCGGGCGCGAAGCTCGAGGCCTTGTCGTTCATCTCGATCGTGCCTGAGAGCTCGGCGCCTTCCTCGACCTTGATCTTGGCGTAGCGGATCTTCCCCGACACCTTGCCGGTGGCGTGGATGACGAGCTGCTTGCGCACCGTGAGCTCGCCTTCGAAGCGGCCGTGGATCTCGGCGTTGTCGACCGCGATCGTGCCCTGGAACACGCCGTGCTCGGTGATCTCGAGCACGCGCGAGTCGAGCGTGGCCTCGATCCGGCCTTCGACGACGAGCGTGTCGCAATCGCTGATCTCGACGCCCTTGATCTTGATCTCGGGGCCGACGACGAGCTTCGCTTCCTTGCGCTCGTCGGAGCGGGCCGGGGCGGAGTAGGAGGACGTCGACTCGGAGGGCGCGGGGGCCGCGTTCGCGGCCGGCGCAGGCGCCGTGTTGGTGGTTTGCGGCTTGGCGAAGTTGCCTTCGTCGCGCTTGCGGAAGAACCCGTCTTTCTGTAGCACTTTGTTTACCCTCTCTGTAGTGATCGGTGGGACAGCCTGTAGCCATAGGCACGAGCCGTGCCAGAAAAGTTTCTGCCTGAAATCAGATAGATGATGGAAAAGCGCGGGCGCGCATCGTCGGCCGCGCGCGACGGTCGGTAATGAGCGACGGCGAATGGCCCTGATTCCGCTGCGTATTTCTTGTCGGGCAGGCGCTACGGCGCGAACTGCCGCAGTAGCACGCCGGGACGCGCGCGAGTCGGCTTGCCGTCCTCGATCGTGCGAACGCCATTCACCCAGACGCCGTGCACGCCCAGTGCGTCGGTGGAGAGGCGCGGGTTGCCGCCGGGAAGATCGAATACGCGGCGCTTCGGTCCGCGGCCGACGCGAGCCGGATCGAAGAGCAGGAGATCCGCGCAGTTGCCCGCGGCGAGCGTCCCGCGTTCCGGGATGCCGAAGAGCGCGGCTGGATCGCCGGTGAGCTTTTTCGCCGCTTCCTCGAGCTTGAGCAGGCCGAGCTCGCGCACCCAGTGCCCGAGGAGGTGAAGCCCGAAGCCTGCGTCGTTGAAGAAGGTGAGGTGCGCGCCCGCGTCCGAAAGCGAGACGAGGCTGCGAGGATGGCGGATCATCCTTCCGACGGCTTCCTCGTCGGAGTTGAGCAGCATCGCGTTGAACACCGTGTGCAGGTCTTCGGCGAGCGCGAGGTCGAGGGTGAAGTCGAGCGGATCGCGCTTTTGCTCCTCGCTCAATTCATGGATGGAACGGCCCTCGAAGGCGGCCGTGCGCGACTCGACCACCTCCACCTTGCTCCATTCGCCGTTGAAGAGCCTGAAGTGCGCCGCTCGGGCGAGCTCTGCACGAATAGTGTCCCTGAAGGTCTTGTCCTTCAATTTCAATTCAAATGCCTCGCCCTTCAGCGGCAATGCAGGCGCCCATGACTCGAGGCCCTCGAAGACGTACGGCGATCGAAGCGTGAAGTCCATCGAAAGCGGGCAGCACGAAATGGCGCCGACGAGGCGCCGCCCACGCGAGTTGGCTTCTTCTATTTGGGCGAGGTCGGCGAAGACGGACTGCGGATTGGTGCTGTTGTGCAGGAGCGCGGCGATGACGACGGGGCGGCCGGAGGCCGCCGCCAGGTCCTCGAGGAAGGAAAC
>JAFAGU010000157.1 GCA_019237595.1 Betaproteobacteria bacterium
CCTCGCTTCCGGATGTGGACGCGCTCACCGAGGAGCTGCCGAACTTCGCCGAGGTGCTCGAGGACATCCGCAAGCACCTCGCGCTTTGCGTCGACAGCAACGACTCGATCGAGCTCCCGCCGATGCTGCTCCTCGGGGAGCCCGGCATCGGCAAGACGCATTTCGCGCGCAAGCTCGCCGAGCTCCTCGGCACGGGCTGCGGCTTCGTGCCGATGAGCTCGCTCACCGCCGGCTGGGTGCTTTCCGGCGCCTCGTCGCAGTGGAAGAACGCGAAGCCCGGCAAGGTCTTCGACACGTTCCTCAACGGCGACTACGCGAACCCTGTGATCGTGGTGGACGAGCTCGACAAGGCGAGCGCCGACGGCCAGTACGACCCGATGGGCGCGCTCTACGAGCTGCTCGAGGTCAACACGGCAACGCGCTTCATCGACGAATTCGCGGAGGTGCCCATCGACGCCTCGGGCGCCGTGTGGCTCGCGACCGCGAACGACGCGGCGCGCATCCCGGATCCGCTGCTGAGCCGCCTCGCGGTCTACGAGATCGATGCGCCGGACGCGGAAGGCGCCTCCCGAATCGCGGCCTCGATCTACAGCGAAATCCGCGGCAGCCACGACTGGGGGAAGCGCTTCCCCGAGGCGCTATCGTCTTCCTCGCTCGAGAAGCTCGCGGCCCTGCCGCCGCGCGAAATGCGCCGGGCCCTCCAGGCCGGCTTCGGCAACGCCAAGATCGCCGGTCGGAGCGAAGTGCAGCCGGACGACATCCAGGATGCGCGCGCCCGCAAGACGCGCATCGGCTTCTAGCCCAGCGTCGTCGACCTCAAAGGCGCTGCTCGATCCATGGCCGCACCGACTGAAGCGCGCCCGGTAGCTTCGCGGCGTCCGTTCCGCCCGCCTGCGCCATGTCGGGCCGGCCGCCGCCCTTGCCGCCCACTTGCTGGGCGACGTAGTTCACAAGCTCGCCGGCTTTCACCTTGCCGGTGAGGTCGGCGGTCACGCCGGCGATCAGCGAGACCTTGCCGTCGTTCACGGCTCCGAGCACGATGGCCGCCGACTTGAGCTTGTCCTTCAGCTGGTCGACCGCCTCGCGCAGCGACTTGGGATCGGCCCCTTCGACGGCGACGGCGAGCACCTTCGCGCCCTTCACGTCGACCGCCTGGGCGCTGAGGTCGCTGCCCTGGCCGGAGAGGAGCTTGGAGCGCAGCCGGGCGATCTCCTTCTCGAGGCTGCGCCGCTCCTCGCGCTCGGCGACGAGCTTCTTGCGCAGCGCCTCGCCGCTCGCCTGGTAGAAGCCCTCGACGAAGTGCTTCTCGTCCTCCATCGACTGCAGCCAGAGGAGCGCGCCCTCGCCGGTCTTCGCCTCCACCCGGCGCACGCCGGCGGCGACCGCCGACTGCTCGACGATCTTGAAGGGGCCGATGTCGCCGGTGCGCGCGACGTGCGTCCCGCCGCAGAACTCGCGCGAGAAGCCGATGTCGAGCACGCGGACCTCGTCGCCGTACTTCTCGCCGAAGAGCATCATGGCGCCGGAGCGCTTGGCTTCCTCCATCGGCATCACCTGGGCCCGGGTCGGGGCGTTCTTGAGGATCTCGGCCGTCACCATGCGCTCGATGCGGTGGATCTCCTCGTCCGCGAGCGGCTTGTCGTGCGAGAAGTCGAAGCGCGTCTTCTCGGCGTCGACGAGCGAGCCGCGCTGCTGGACATGGGCGCCGAGGACCTCGCGCAGCGCCTTGTGCATGAGGTGCGTGACCGAATGGTTGCGCATGGTCGCCGCCCGTAGCGCCGTGTCCACGCGCGCCTCGACCCGGTCGCCGAGCTTCAGGGCCCCGCTCTTGACGGTGCCGTGGTGCCCGAACACCTCGGCCTGGATCTTCTGCGTATCCTCCACGGCAAAGGTGCCGCCGGAGCCGACGAGCTCGCCTCGGTCGCCCACCTGGCCGCCAGACTCGGCATAGAACGGAGTTTCGTCCAGGACCACCGTTCCCGTGTCGCCGCTCTTCAGCGACTCGACGCGCGTGCCTTCCCGGTAGAGCGCCACGACCGTGCCCGCGTGCGAGAGGGTCTCGTAGCCGCGGAACTCCGTCTTCCCGCCGGTGTATTCCAGGCCGGCCGCCATGGCGAACTTCGAGGCGGCGCGAGCCTTCGCGCGCTGCTCCTGCATGGCGGTGTCGTAGGCCGAGACGTCGACCGGGATGCCCTTCTCGCGGCACAGGTCCTGCGTGAGGTCGAACGGAAACCCGTACGTGTCGTAGAGCGTGAACGCGGTCCGGCCATCGAAGGGAATCGACGCATCCTTGAGGTAGAGCACGCGTACCTTGTCGTAGTCGCGCCCGCGGCCGACCTTGTCGAGGAGCTCCTCGGGAGTCTTTTCGGAAGGCCCGTGGAACACGAGGTACATGCGGGCCGGCTTGCCGGCCTTCGCGGCGTATTCATCCACGGCCGCGACGAGGGCGCGCACCAGCTCGTCGACGGCGACGGATCCCGCCTTCTTCACCTGGACGAGGATGTCCTCGTTGTCCTTGTGGAAGACGCCATCCGAGATGCGGCCGCGCGTTTCGTCGAAGGACCTGAAGTCGCGAACGAAATGATCGCGGATGTAGCCGATGGCGCGGGCATCGGTCTTTGCGCCCTGCTCGAAGAGCTTCATGCCGTTCTCGAGCGTCTCGGCGAATTTCTCTTCCTCCGCCTTGAGCGTCTCGGCGACGCGCGCCTTCGCGTGACGGATCTCGGGGTAGGCGTCCCCCATCGCCCGATCCAGGTCCTCGACGAGCCGGTAGAAAAAAGGTTGCTTCTGCCCGAGCTGGTAGCCATGGCGGATCGCGCGCCGGATGATCCGCCGTAGCACGTAGCCGCGGCCTTCGTTGCCCGGAATGACGCCGTCCACGACGAGAAAGGAACAGGCCCGGATATGGTCAGCAATGACGTTGAGCGAAGGGCTCTTGAGGTCTTTTTGCCCCGTTTCCCGCGCCGCGCCGCGGATGAGGTCCTGGAAAAGATCGATCTCGTAGTTCGAGTGCTTCCCTTGGAGCACGGCCGCGATGCGCTCGAGCCCCATTCCCGTATCGACGCACGGCTTCGGAAGCGGCGTGAGCACGCCCTTGTCGTCTCGGTTGTACTGCATGAAGACGAGGTTCCAGATCTCGATGTAGCGGTCGCCTTCGGCGTCCGCCGACCCCGGCGGTCCGCCTGCGACCTGCGGGCCATGGTCGTAGAAGATCTCGCTGCAGGGCCCGCAGGGCCCCGTATCGGCCATCTGCCAGAAGTTGTCCGACTGGTACTTCGCGCCCCCGGGCTTGTCGCCGATGCGCACGACGCGCTCCTTCGGCAACCCGATCATCTTCGTCCAGAGCTCGTAGGCCTCGTCGTCGGTCTGGTACACCGTCGCCCACAGCTTCTCCGCGGGAAGGCCGTAGACCTTGGTGAGGAGCTCCCATGCGAAGCCGATGGCATCCTTCTTGAAGTAGTCGCCGAAGGAGAAGTTGCCCAGCATCTCGAAGAAGGTGTGATGCCTCGCCGTGTAGCCGACGTTCTCGAGGTCGTTGTGCTTGCCGCCGGCGCGGAGGCTCCGCTGGGAGGTGGTTGCGCGCGAATAGGCCCGTTTTTCCTTGCCGAGGAACACGTCCTTGAACTGCACCATCCCGGAGTTCGTGAAGAGCAGCGTCGGATCGTTCGCCGGCACGAGCGGGCTGGAGGGCACGATCGCGTGGCCCTTGGACTTGAAGTACTCGAGGAAGCTCGAGCGGATTGCGGCGCTTTTCATCCGCTTGATTTTAAGCGAAAAACACGCGGCGCCGGCCGGCCGCCGCGCGAAAGCGCTGCTACGCGTTGATCCTTCCGTACTTGAGAAGCCGCGCGCGCACGGCGCCCATCGTCCGCTCGTGCTGGGCGGCGAGCTCCTGCAGCGCGCGCCCGGCATCGAACGCGGCGAGCAGCTTCCTGTCCTCCTCCTCGGTCCAGGGCTCGCCCGTCTTCGGCGGCATCTGCGACTTCCTGCGGTCGAAGCGCTCGATGCGCTCGAGCGCGGTCGCCGCCTCGTACAACGCGCGCACGACCTGCGGGCGCTGGTAGGCGCTTTCCGGCGGGAAGACTTCGCCCGTTTCGGGATCGACGCCGTTCGCGAGCGATCGCACGACCGCCAATGCTTGTGTTTGATCCATTCCGTTCACCTCCCTCCTACGCGACATGCGTAGCCGAACAACGGTCGGTCGGAGCAGGCGTTTACCGGAGCGAAAAACTTCGTACTAAAGGATAAAACTACCCGGCGTCCTTGAGAACGCGCGAGATGACGTCGTAGGAAAAGCCGCGGCCCTGCAGAAAGCGCGCGCGCCTTGCAAGCTCTTCGCGCCGCTCGCTCTTCGACGGGAACTTCTTGTCCAGGATGGCTCGCGCCTTGGCAAGATCATCCGACTGTGAGGCGATGCGCTCGGCGAGCTCGTCCGAGACGCCCTTGCTCTTCAGGTCGTGCCGGACCCGCGCGGATCCGTATTTCCGCGAAAGGACGCGCGCGCGCTCGGCTGCGAAGCGCTCGTCGGACTGCTGTTTCCTGGAAAGCAGCAAGTCCAGGAGCACTTCGACAGCCTGGGTGGACTCCGCATGCGGCGCGAGCTTGCGCGCGAGCTCCGCGCGCGAATGCTCGCGACGCACGAGGTGCCTGAGCGCCCGGGCTTTCAGCTGCTCGGGCGTGTCAGGACCCTCGTCCATCAGCCCTCGTTGCTGCGCTTGCGGGTCGGAAGCCGCTCGACCTTCTTGTCCTCGATTTCCCCTTCCTCGGACGCGGCCTTGGCGGCCACGGCGGTGACGCCCGCCTTCTCGCGGATCTTGCCTTCGATTTCCTTCGCGAGCGCCGCGTTTTCCTTGAGGAAGTCGCGCGCGTTGTCCTTGCCCTGGCCGAGCCGATCGCCGTTGTAGACATACCAGGCGCCGGACTTCTCGAGGATGCCGAGGTTGACGCCGATCTCGAGGATTTCGCCCTCGCGCGAGATGCCCTCGCCATACATGACGTCGAACTCGGCCTGGCGGAAGGGCGGCGCGACCTTGTTCTTCACCACCTTCACCCGCGTCTCGGAGCCCACCACCTCGTCGTTCTTCTTGATGGAACCGATGCGCCGGATGTCCATGCGCACCGAGGCGTAGAACTTGAGGGCGTTGCCGCCCGTGGTCGTCTCGGGGTTGCCGAACATGACGCCGATCTTCATGCGGATCTGGTTGATGAAGATGACGAGCGTGTTCGTGCGCTTGATGTTGGCGGTGAGCTTGCGCAGCGCCTGGCTCATGAGGCGGGCCTGGAGGCCCATCTGCGGCTCGCCCATTTCGCCCTCGATCTCCGCCTTGGGCGTGAGGGCCGCCACGGAGTCGATGACGATGACGTCCACGGCGCCCGAGCGCACCAGCATGTCGGCGATCTCGAGGGCCTGCTCGCCCGTGTCCGGCTGCGAGATGAGGAGGTCCTCGGTCTTCACGCCGAGCTTCGCGGCGTAGGTGATGTCCAGCGCGTTTTCTGCGTCGATGAACGCAGCGGTACCGCCAGCCTTCTGCATCTCGGCGATCACCTGCAGCGTGAGGGTGGTCTTGCCGGAAGACTCCGGGCCGTAGATCTCCACCACGCGGCCACGCGGCAGCCCGCCCACGCCGAGCGCGAGGTCGAGCCCCAGCGAGCCGGTGGACACCACCTCGACGTCCTTCGCGGCGTCGGCGTCCATCTTCATGATCGAGCCCTTGCCGAACTGCTTCTCGATCTGGGAAAGCGCGGCGGCTAATGCCTTAGACTTGTTGTCGTCCATTTCCTGGTCCTCTTCATATCTCTTTTTTGTTGGCATCTACGGCAGCCGCGGGTTCCTGGAGCGCTGGGCCAACACCGGATACTGTATAAACGCTCAGTATTCTGTGGCCGTTGACCGGGCGCTGTCAAACCCTCGAAAAACCCTTTAGGAGACAACACGATGGCGAAAGTTGCGTTCCTTGGCCTCGGCGTCATGGGTTATCCCATGGCCGGCCACCTCCTCAAGAAAGGCGGGCACGACGTGACGGTCTACAACCGCACGCGCGCAAGGGCCGAGCAGTGGGCGAAGGAGCACGGCGGCAAGCATGCCGGCACGCCGCGCGAGGCAGCCAAGGACTGCGACTTCGTGATGATGTGCGTCGGGAATGACGACGACGTGCGCTCCGTGGTGTACGGGGAGAGCGGCGCCCTCTCCGGCATGAAGAAGGGCGCGATCCTCGTCGACCACACCACCGCATCGGCGGTCCTCGCGCGCGAGCTCTTCGAGAAGTGCAAGACGCAAGGCGTCGGCTTCGTCGATGCGCCGGTGTCCGGCGGCCAGGCCGGCGCCGTGAACGGCCAGCTCGGCATCATGTGCGGCGGCGAGGAGGCGACGTTCGCAAGGGCAAAACCCGTGATCGATGTCTACGCGAAGATGGCGGCGCTCATCGGCGCCCCGGGCGCCGGCCAGCTGACGAAGATGGTGAACCAGATCTGCATCGCGGGCCTCGTGCAGGGGCTATCGGAGGGCCTCGCCTTCGCGAAGAAATCAAACCTCGACCTGGAGAAAGTCATTTCGGTGATCTCCAAGGGCGCGGCGCAGTCCTGGCAGATGGAGAACCGCTGGAAGCAGATGAACGAGGTGAAGTTCGACGGGTTCGGCTTCGCCGTCGACTGGATGCGCAAGGACCTGGGGATGTGCCTCGAGGAGGCGAAGAAGACCGGCGCCCGCCTACCCGTGACCGCGCTCGTCGACCAGTTCTACGCCCACATCCAGGCGCGCGGAGGCCGGCGCTGGGACACCTCGAGCCTCATGAACCTCCTGATGAAGGACTAGCGCCTCAAATCGGGCCGCTCAGGCGGCCTCGCCCAGCCATTCGAGCGCCGATTTTTCGTCCCTGAAGGCGGCGGTCTGCAGGCCGCGGTTGACCGCGACGGTGAACAGGAACCCGTGCGGCTCGACGCAATCTTCGCGCGTCACGAAGGCGACCCGCGAGAGGCCGGCGCCAGCTCTGGCGAGCCGCTCGCCCACATGGTGGCACTCCGTCAGGCTCATGCGGCGCGTGAGCTTCATGGACTGGAAGTCGAGCAGCAGCGTGCGCAGGCGCTCGGCGCCGGCGGCGCTGAGGGCCGAGGTCGCAAGCTCGGTCGCTTCTTCCGGAAGCAGCGTGCCGCCCGCCGAGAATCGGCCACGACGGTTCGGTCTGTCGATCTGCATCTTTACGGTGCGAAAAAAGAGCCGGATGTTAGGGAAGTCATCGGCTACAGACTGCGCAAAAGTCGACAAAGCGCGGAAAAAAAGGCGGAAAATGTCCCGAGGGGAACAATCGGCGGGCCGCGTCATGGAGAGACGTCCCGAGTTCACGCGCATCCGCGCCGTCATCGGCCGGAGCATCCATTTTCGCGACATCGATCCCCACGACCTCGACCGCATCGCCTCGCTCGGGAGGCTGCGCCGCCTGAAGGACGGCCAGGCCGCCCCGCCCGACGGCGGCCACGGGCGGCACCTCTTCGTCATCGTCAGCGGATGCGTGCGGCTGAGCTCCGCCACGCGGCAGGGACGCGAGTTCGTCTATGCGCTCCTCGGCCCGGGAAGCTTCTACGGGCTGGGCAACGTCATCAAGGGAATCGATCCACGCGCAGACGCCGAGGCCTCGGGCGCGACGGAAATCGCCGTGATCGATGGGCCGGGGTTCCTCGCCCTCCTCGACCGCGAGCCTCGCCTCTGGCGCCACGTCGCAGTCCTGCTGCACAAGCGGCTCACGCACGCCATGTGGGCGATCCGGGACAACAGCGTCGCACCGCTTGCCGAGCGGCTCGTGCGGCGCCTGCTCGCCCTCGCCGCCGCGGCCGCGCCCGCGCACGGCGCGCCGGTCAGCCTGCGCCTCACGCAGACCGACCTCGGCCGCATGCTCGGCACGAGCCGCTCGCGCATCAACGGCATCCTGAAGCGCCTCGAGCGCGAAAGGCTGGTGGAGGTGAGCTACCGCACCATCAAGCTCTCCGACCT
>JAFAGU010000394.1 GCA_019237595.1 Betaproteobacteria bacterium
ACGCACTGGCACTTCGACCATACCGGCGGCAACGAGAATTTCGGCGCCGCCGGCGCGGTGATCGTCGCGCACGAGAACGTGCGCAAGCGCATGTCGGTCGAGTCGATGATCGATTTCCTCGGCATGAAGTTCAAGGCGGAGCCGCGCGCCGCGCTGCCGGTCGTCACCTTCACGCGCGACGCGACGCTGCACCTGAACGGCGACGAGCTGCGCATCCTGCATGCGCCCGCCGCGCACACGGACGGCGATGCGATCGTGCACTTCGCGAACAGCAACGTGATCCACATGGGCGACACCTTCTTCAACAAGCTCTATCCCTTCATCGATTACGGGAGCGGCGGCAGTATCGAGGGCATGATCGCGGCGGCCGACCGCGTCCTCGGCATCGCGCGCGACGACACGAAGATCATTCCGGGCCACGGCGCGCTCGCCACCCGCGCCGACCTCGGCGCGTACCGCGACATGCTCTCGCGAGTCGCCGAGCGCGTACGCGCGCAGGTCCGGGCGGGCAAGTCGCTTGCCGAGACGGTCGACTCGCATCCGACCGCCGAATTCGACGCGCAATGGGCAAAGGGCTTCCTCAACCCGCAGCGCTTCGTCGAGATGCTCTACAAGGGCATGCAGAAGAAGTGATGCGCATCGCCGTCCTCACGAGCGGCGGCGACGCGCCCGGCATGAACGCCGCGGTGCGGGCGGTCACCCGCGGCGCGCTCGCGAAGGGCTGGGAGGTCTTCGGCGTGAGGAACGGGTACGCCGGGCTCCTGGCGGACGAGCTGGCGCAGCTCGCCGCGCGCGACGTCGGCGGCATCGTGCAGCAGGGCGGCACGACGCTCGGCAGCGCGCGCTGCCCCGAGTTCGCCGAAGCGGCGGGAAGGGCGCAGGCGATTCGGCATCTCAAGAAGCGGAACATCGAGGCGCTCGTCGTGGTCGGCGGCAACGGCTCCCAGTCGGGGTCGGCGAGCCTCGCGCGCGACGGGTTTCCCGTGGTGGGCGTTCCTTCGACGATCGACAACGATCTCTACGGCAACGATGTCAGCATCGGCTGCGACACGGCGATCAACATCACGCTGGAGGCGATCGACCGCCTGCGCACCACGGCGTCCTCGCACCATCGCGCCTTCGCCGTCGAGACGATGGGACGCAACTGCGGCTACATCGCGCTCATGGCCGGAATCGCCGGAGGCGCCGAAGTGATCGCGCTGCCGGAGAGCGAGATCCAGCCCGCTGAGCTCGCCGAGCGCCTGCGCGCGGCGTACCAGCGCGGGAAGACGCACGCGCTCGCGGTGATCGCGGAAGGCGCCAAGTGCGGCGTGCACGAGCTCATGGAGTATTACGGCGCGCACCGCAAGTCGATCGGCTTCGACTTGCGCGTCACGCGCCTGGGGCACGTCGTGCGCGGCGGCATCCCGAGCGCCGCCGACCGCGTGCTCGCCACGCGATTGGGCGCGGCGGCGGTCGATACGCTGGCGAAGGGCCGCCACGGCGTGCTGGTCGGCCTGATCAAGGGCGACACGGTCGTCACGCCGCTCGAAGAGATCGCCGGAAAAATGCGACCCGCCGACGCGAGCCTCCTCGAGCTCGCGCGCACGATGGCGATCTAGGCGAGGCCCTCGAAGAGCTGCACGCGCACCGGTTCGCCGGCGCCGACCTTGCCGCGCTCGTGCTCGAGGACGATGAAGCAGTTCGCTTCGGACATCGAGCGCAGGACGCCGGAGCCCTGCTGGCCGGTCGTGCGCACGCGCCACGCGCCGCCTTCCGCGAAGAGCACGCCGCGCTGGTATTCGGTGCGTCCCGGCACCTTGCGGAGGTTCTCGGCGCAGGGCACGCGCAGGAGCGGCGGCTCGAGCTCGCCCGCTTGCCCCGAGAGGTAGAGAAGCGACGGCCGCACGAACTGGTAGAAGGTCACCATCACCGCCACCGGATTGCCCGGCAGGCCGAAGAGGAACGCGTCGCCGATCCGGCCAAAGGCCATCGGCCGGCCGGGCCGCATGGCGATCTTCCAGAAAAGG
>JAFAGU010000100.1 GCA_019237595.1 Betaproteobacteria bacterium
GCGCTTGCTGCAGCGGCGGCCCGGCGTCGAACTCCTCGATCAAGGCGCGCTCTTCCAATGTCCAGCGTTTCTCGATCCAGCTTGCGGAAGGCTGGAGGAAAAACCCCAGCCTGCCGGCCGGCGAATATCGCCGCGCCAGGGAAACGAGGTCGGCCTCCAGCTGCTCCAGCATGGCAGCGTACCGATGCTCGAAGGGAGGCGGGTGGCCCGCGCGTACGCCGGGCATCATGCGCGAGAGATAGTGGAGCTCACCCGGAAACGGGATGGGGTTGTCGGGGTGTCCCTCGCCGACGACGAGCGTGATGAGATCGTTCACGCCCGTGACCCAAGCGAGCATGGGCGCCCGAGCGCGCGGACTCCAGAGTTCGAGGGCAAGACGCTCCTGTCTGCACACCGATGCGCGCAGGGACAAGTTGTACCAGGCGCGACCGGCGGCTGCGCGCGTATTGAGCAGGCTGGCAAAGGTTCTTGAATTATGGCTCACGCCCACCCCATAGCCGAGGCTGTTGCCAAGGACAAAAGCCTTCAGCGAGGGCTGCGATTCGAACTCAGCCAGTGTCATCGGCATGCCGTTCCGGCAGGTCGTTCGAAATCCGCGGTCGTCGGATGACAGGCTCGCCGACCGGTAGAGAGGCATCCCGCGGCGCATAACGTAAGCCACCCATTGATAGGGCTGGGCGTCGGCATCGCGCATCTGCGGAGCCAGACGTTCCCGCGCGCTCGGCGACCCATGCCCGGCTGCCGCCGGCGCTGCACCGGTGGATAGCGCGGCGACGAGGGATGCGACCGTCCGGAACCTCTCTGGGCTGGAAGCGATCGCTCGCACCTGCGCGACTCCGAATCGATCTTCCATTGCCTGTACTAGGGCGGTGCAGGCGAAGGAATCGAGGATGCCGGCGCTGAAGAGGTCCTCATTGGGCCCGAATCTCGGCGGCGAACCGCCGGCGCCAAGGGACCTCGACGACTCGATGCAACTGCGCACGATATTCTCGAGCGTATCTTCGGTGTGGATAGCGGCTTTTGCGGGCCGGCGCTCCTCGAGATAGCGCGCGCGGTTCTGCGCTCGTGAAGACTTCCCTGACGTCGACTTGAGGAGCCACATCGGCTCGACAAGGACCACGTCGGCCGGCGCGATGTCGCAACGGGAAGCGAGCTCCCGCGCGATGGCTGCTTGAAGCGCTCGCCGCGCCGCCGCATCCCGTAGGCGGGTTTCGGCCAGCACAACGAGCACCTGCGTGCCGAGCGCCGCATCCTCGACGCCGAAAACGGCGCAGCGTCCCGGGATGACCCCCTCCACTTCCGAGACGATCTGTTCGACATCTTGCGGATGCACGTTGCGACCGCCCAAGATCATCGTGTCGTCGCAACGCCCCATGACGTACAGTTCGCCGTTAAGCAGGTAACCGCGATCCGCGGTCCTGAACCAGCCCTGCGCTCGCGGCACGTTCGTCGATCCCTCGCCAACGTAATGCTGGAATAGTCCAGGCGAGCGGATCAGGATTTCGCCAGGTTCTCCATCCGCCAGAAGGCGGCCGTCCGCGTCTTCGATCCTGATATCGACTTGCGGCAGTGGCGGGCCCGAGCTCACATCGATGCGTCCGTTGCGAGGATTCGTGGCGGGCGCACGTCCTGCGGCGCTCGAGGTCACTGCGAACGTGTTTTCGGCGAGTGCGTAGCAAGATGCCAGCGAGTCGGCGCGGACTCCCATGGGACCGAAGCGCCGCAGGAATGCCGTATGGCTGCGCTCGAGAATCGGCTCGGAGCAGTTCACGACCGCCCTCAGGCTCGAGAGGTCCCATCTGCGGCCGGCCGGAACGCGGGCGCAAAGGAAGTTGTAGACGAAATTGGGAAGCCACAGGAGTGTGGAACGATGCTCCTCGATCATGGCAAGCAGCTTTTCCGGGTGCCGGACCCAGTCGAACGGTGAGAGCGCGGCGAGCGGGATCCCGCGGACAAGCGGGAGGAAGAAGCACGCCATGAGCCCCATGTCGTGGTACAGCGGGAGCCAGGTCGCGATGCGATCCTGCTCGCCGGCACCCAGGTGATCTCCATACGCGCTGACCTGCCAGAGCAGGGAAGCCTCCGTGATCGGCACGCCTTTCTTCTGGCCGGTCGTCCCCGATGAAAACTGGAGGAGTGCCGTACCCTGCGGCAGTCGCGGCGGCGGACCGGTCGGTATCCCGTCGAAGGCGGTCCCATCCTCGAGGTAACCCGGCGGAAGCGCCGTCCCCGGTTCGAGGGCCTGCTTAATGTCGGCGCTCGTGACGAGCAGGTCCGCGCCGATCGTAGCGAGCAGGGCCTGCACCATTTCGGCGTACCGCTGTCGGCTTATCTTCTCCGACGGATGCGCAAAGTACGCAGGAACGAAGCCGCCGAGGAGCGCACCGAGATACGAGCTGTAGAGGGCTTCGCCGTGCTCCAGGATCACGAGTACCCGCGCCGACGGGATACTCGTCGCGGCCCGGTAGCGGGCCATCCACGCTTCGGCGCTTGCCACGAGTTGCTCGTAGCTCGAAACGATCTTCGAGCCGTCGGAATGCCGAAGCTCGAGAAACGGCGAGCGGCCCGCCTCGCGCGCCCGTTCGGCGATGAGGTCGCGAAGTCGGCGGTGGGGCATGGAGAAATCAGATCCTGACGAAGTATCCGCCGGGGGCGAAAGTGCAGGCGAATTTCATTTCGCGTGCGGTGTCCGGGACAAGACGGCCGGGATGCTCTCCCAGATAGCGCGCGAGCGCCTCGGCGGGTCCCGGCCCGAAATCGGGCCTGACCGGATGCCCGTTCACGCAAGTGTCCTCCACGACGAGGTAATCGCGAGGACGCATGCAATCGACGTAGCCTTCCAGCTCGCGCAGCACATGAGCCATTTGGTGGTCTGAGTCGAGGATGAAGAATGCCGGCCCGCGCTCCACATCCAGCGAGCCGCGTATGCGCGATAGGACGTCCGCGGCGGCGCTGTCGCCGGCGATAAGCTCGAGATAGGGCGAGGGCCGGACTTGGAGCTCGCGGTGGTCGATGTCGATCGAGATGACCCGTCCGGGCGAACCGCGGGCCTCGAGAAGGTCGGCAAAGAAGAGCGCCGACCCGCCGTGACGCGTCCCGGTCTCGATCACCCACTCGATGCCGCGCTCGTGGATGATTTCCTGGTAGTTCCAGAGGTCGAGCGGATTCTTGAGCGTGCGCACGCCACGGTAGGCGAGCTGCTTCCAGACGCCGCTGGCGTAGTACCAGCGCAGGTACGCTTCGCCCGCTGGGTTCACGGCTTGTCGCCGACTATGCGCATGTCCCGAGGTTCGCGCAGCTTGAACTGCGCCGGCTCCTGCCGCAGCCGCGTCAAGCCGGCCTCCTGCATCACGCCGGCGAGGCTCTTCGGGGTGTAGCCCCATCGATGGACCATGAGGGGATCGCGCCATGCCGGGTCGCCGTAGAACACCCACATGCTGCGCTGGCCTTCCGGTCCCGGGCCGCAGCGACCGTCGGGATCGGCGAGGAAATTCTCACACGCTGCCGCGAGATTCGGGCATTCGAGAATCATCCGCCCGCCGGGCTTCAGGACTCGGGTCCACTCGCGCAGCACATCGACGACTTCCCAGCGCCAGAAATGCTCCACCACGTGCACGGCGAGGATTTCGTCCGCTTGCCCATCTCGGAACGATTGGAGCCGGTGGAGATCGCAGATGACGTCCGGCGCACGCCCGGCGCGCGTCGGCGCGACATCGACGTTGACGTAGCCTGCAAGGATCTTGTCGCCGCAGCCGAGATTGAGCTTCACGTCGATGGCCCCGTCGTTTCGAAGGCTCGCGTCCAGAATTCTGCGAGCGCCGCGTGCGAATGGTAGCGCGCGACGAATGCTTGGCCGGCTTTTACGCGCGCCAAGACTTCACGCGGGTACGCGATGAGCCACTGCAGGCCTTCGATGATCGATTCGCCGACCCAGGCGAATTGGCGCAACTCGGCGTAGGAACGCAATGGATGGCAGACGGCAAAGCGGCCTGCCTGCAGGGCGTCCGCGAGCCGGTTCGGGCTTTTGAGGCTCCGCGCGGGGTCGCGAAAGTCCTGGGGAAGAAGCACGACTTCGCATTCCTCCAAGGCGCGATCCAGGGCCGGCGGAGACCATGGAACGACCGCCAAGCGGAGGGGGTCGTCCGGCCGGCTGCGGCGCGCGAGGTCATCGACCGGCGTACCCTGCGTCGTGACACATGCCAGGACGAGCGGGTGTCGAACTGCGAATTGGCGCAACTCGGGAATGAGGGAGAGGACTGTGCCGACGTTCGTCGGATGGCCAAACCACGCCGCCCTTAAGCGCCACGGTTCCACAGGAGCCCCTGCCGCTCGTGCAAGGCGGACGGCGAGGCGATCGCGCCATCGCCGCCTCGGAGTGACAGGCGAGCCGCACTGCACTTCGGCCGGGTCCCGGTAGGCGAGCACGGGGCAGGAGCATTCGCTCTCGAGGCGCTCTTTCAGCGCGACGGACGAGGCGACCCACGCCAATGCACCCTGCGCGGGGCCTCTGTAGAAGGCTGCGAACCGATGTACGGCGAAATGATCATCGGAGAAGCAAAAAAGGCTGCGAGGCGCGCAGCGGGTCGTGGCCAGCAACCGCTCATAAGCCGTCGCATTCTCGGAAAAGCGCTCGGGCTCCGACTCGCTAGCCGTCGGGAGAAGCTTGCCGAAAACGACGCGTCTTGCGCCGGCGATTGCATTGCGCGCCTCTTCCGGGGGCGTCTGAGCGAGGCTGCACACCGTCACGTCTAGGGCGGTTGCCCTAAGCGCGGATGAGGGAATCAGGATCTCGTGGCGAACCGATGCAAGCGGCGAGTACGGCCCGGTAGCGGTGCGGGCAATCGGCGCATGCGTTACGAAAACGATCGACATGGCTACCCGGCCTCCAGACACCACTTTCGCCAGCAATCCCGATAGGCGGCTTCCACGTGCCGGGTGTACTCCCGGACGTTGAATACCGGCGTTGCCATCAGGTGCTGGCGCATTCCGCTCCGCAGTCGCTGGAGGTGTTCGCGATCCTCGGCGAACTCGAGTGCGATGCGAACGTATTCATCCTCGTCATTCGCGATCCAATCCGGCATCCCGAGCGCATGGAGCAGGGAAGCAGAAAGCCGCCCGTGCGTCGTCGTGCCGAGCAGCGTCACCACTGGCACGCCCATCCACAGCGTCTCGGCCGTCGTGATGCCGCCGTTGGCAGGAAACGGGTCGAGGGCCAGGTCCACCGCGTGCAGCGCCCGCAGGTGGTCGTAGAGATCCGTCGACCCTAGGAAGATAAGGCGCTCTCGCGGCACCCCATGCTCGGCGAACCGCCGCGCAAACTGTTCCTGGACCGTGGCCTTGAATGCGGCGCTCTTGAGGAGGAGCCGGGATTGCGGCATCGCCTTGAGGATCCGCGCCCAGAGCATGACCGTGCGGTCGGAGATCTTGTGGTAGCGATTGAGGCAGCCGAAAGTGAACGGCTGGCCCGAGAGCGAGGGAAGCGGCGAAACTTCCGGAGCGTCACCCGGCGGCTCGTAGCAGAAGCAGCTTGCGAGGTCGACGATCGTCTCGGCAAAATGGTGGCGCACGCTCTTCGGCACGGCGACGGGATCGGAAAAGAAGTAATCCATCGTCGGAATGCCCGTGCCCGTGGCGAAGCCCCATGCCGTCACCTGCACGGGCGCCGCGCGCTTTGCGAACACTCTCAGCCGATGGCCCAGGGTGTAGGCAGACAAGTCGACCAGGATGTCGATGCCGTCCTCGCGAATCTGCGCTTCGAGCGCGTCGTCGCTCACCCCGGCGACCGGCCGCCAGTGGGATGCGCTCGCGCGAAGGCTTTTCGCCATCGCATCCTCGGATTCCCTGCCGGAGTAGCAGAACGTCTCGAAGGCCGCAGGGTCGTGATACCGGATGATGGGGCCGAAGATCATGGCCGCCGAATGCACGCAAAAGTCGGAAGAGACATAGCCGACGCGAAGCCGGCGGGAAGCGTCGCGGGCGTTCGCAAAGCTTCTCGGGCCCCCGGCGGGAAGCGTAGCCGCCACGCATTGATACCAAGCCCGGCGCGCGAGCTGCTGCTCCTCGAGCGTGACGCCCTCGCAGAGCTCCATGTGAAAAATCAGAATCTCATGGAGCTGCGTTCGTCCTGGCGCGAGCGCGACCGCTCTGCGCAGGTTCCCGAGCGCTTCCAGCAGCCGCCCGAGGCGCGACTGTACGGTGGCGAGAAAGTAGTGGGCTTGCCAGCTCCCGGGCAGCAGATCCCTCGAGCGCTCGAGAAGCCGGCTCGCCTCCTGCAGATCGTTCTGCCCGAGCCGAACGAATCCCAGGGCTAGCATCGCCTGTCCATCGCCTGGTTCCAGGTCGAGCGCCTTCAGCAGCGCATCTGCCGCCGCTGGGAACTGCTCGAGCTTGAGAAGCGCAACGCCCAGGTCGCGGTAGTTGGCGCTCGAGGCGTCGCCGGAGGCGATCGCGTCGCGAAACAAGTCGGCTGCATCGCCAAAGCGTCCGCCTATCAGCGCCTGGAGGGCGCGCTGCCGAAAGCCCGGTGCCGTGGGATGAAGCGGCTCGGCCTCGGCGGGCTGGAAGCCAAGCCCGGTATCTGGGCTCTGCGTCATGCCTGGCGGCACCACTTCTGCCACCAAAGCCGGTAGTTGGCCTCCACGAGCCTCGTGTATTCGCGGACATTGAACACCGGCGTGCGCATGAGCTCCTCGCGCATTCCGCGGCGCAGGCGGTCGAGGTGCTCGCGGTCTTCCGCAAACTCGAGGGCGATGCGCACGTACTCGTCCTCGTTCGTGGCGATCCAGTCCGGCATGCCAAGCGCGTGCAGCAGCGCTCCCGACAGTCGCCCATGCGTCGTCTTGCCGAGCACCGTCACCACCGGGACGCCCATCCAGAGCGTTTCCGCGGTCGTGATGCCGCCGTTCGCGGGGAACGGGTCCAGGCCGAGATCGACCTGATGCAGGGCCTGCATGTGGTGATAGATGTCCGTATGGCTGAGGAGAAGGAGCCGATCCTCGGACATGCCGGCGCCGGCGAATCGACGCAGGGTTTCGGCTCGAACGGCTTCGTTGGAGAGCGAGTGGCTCTTCAGCAGCAGGCGCGATCCCGGCATTTCGCGGAGGATCCGCGCCCAAAGCGCGATGGCCGGGTCGGAGATCTTCTGGATCCGATTGATGCAGCCGAACGTGAACGGCTGGCCCTCGAGAGAAGGCAGCGGCGAGACCTCGGGCGCATCGCCCGGAGGCTCGTAGCAGAAGCAGCAGGGCAGGTCGACGACCGTCTCGGCGAAGAGGTGCCGCACCTCACGCGGCACTGCAACCGGATCGGAAAAGAAATAGTCCATCGCCGGAATGCCGGTGCCGGTGGCAAAGCCCCATGCCGTCACCTGGATGGGCGCCGCCCTCCGCGCAAAGATCGCAAGCCGATGCCCCTTTGTGTGGCCCGAGAGGTCGACGAGGATGTCGACCTCGTCGTCGCGGATCAGCGCCTCCAGATCCTCGTCGCTCATCTTTGCGGTCGGCCGCCAACGGTCGGCCGCGGCCCGGAGGCTCTCGGCGAGCACGTCGTTCGACTCGATGCCGGAGTAGCAGAAGATCTCGAAGGCGTTCCGGTCGTGATAGCGGATGACAGGACCGAAGATCATGGCCGCGGAGTGTGCGCGGAAATCTGCCGATACATACCCCACGCGGACCCGTCGCTCCGGCGACTTGCGATTGAGCAAGGGGCGGGACGGCGTGGCAGGGGAGGCCGCATGCCGTTCGTACCACCTGCGCCGCTCCGCCTGCTGCTCCTCGAGCGTCGCATCCGGGGAAAGCTCGAGGCTGAAGAGGAGCACCGCGTGAATGTCGTGCCGCTCCGGGGCAAGCTCGACCGCCCGGCGCAGCCCCACGATCCCCTCGCGCACCAGCCCGAGCGCGACGAGCGTCGTGCCGACGGCCCAGTGCGCTTCCCAGTACGTCGGCATGGCCTCCACCGAGCGGCGAAGGCGCGGCAGCGCTTCGGCGTAGCGCCCTGCTTTCATGAGCGCAAGGCCGAGGTTGTGCTGCGCACCGAGGTCCTCGGCATTGAGGCTGAGCGCCTGCTCGAGGGCTTGGATCGCTTTCACCGGTTGCTCGGACTTGATGAACGCGAGGCCGAGTCCCCGGTAGTTCGCCGCCGTCTTCTCGCCCGCCTCTATGGCAGCGGCGAGCAAGCTCGCGGCGGACGCGTAGTCCCCGCGCTCCAGGGCGACGAGGCCCGGGCTCGCGCTCGACCCTGAAGCTTCATCGACCCTGCCCGAGCTACGCGCCGGCTCGTTCGACAAGGGATCTTGCCACCCGTTCGATCACGGGAGGCCAGTCTGCCGGGCGCGCTTGCCGGAACATCCGGGCGGCCGGGTACCAGAGCATCGAATCTTCGCGGTAGTGGTAGCGCCAATCCGCGGAGAACGGCGCGAGGACCCACACTTCGGCGCCGAGAGCGCCCGCGATATGGACCTGGGTATTGCAGACGCTGATGCGCAGCTCGAGTGCGCTCATGAGGGCGGCGGTCTCGTCCAGGTCGTCCAACGCATCCTGCCAGTGCTCGAGCGCGACGCCCCGACGCGCGAGATCGGCGCGGTCTTGTGCGCAATCGCCGTACTGGAGGCTGACCCAACGCACGCCGCCGGCGCCAAAAAGCGGCGCAAGCTGCGCCGGAGAGAGCGTGCGCCTCGGGCCTTCTGAGAGCGGGGTCCCGCCCTTCCAGGACAGCCCGACCTTCAAGCCTGGGCCGAGCGCGCGCAGCCGCTGCCGCCAGTGCTCGACGCGCTCGGGATCGGGCCGGAGGTAGGTTTGCTGCTTCGGAAAATCGGCTTCCTGCCGGCGAAAAAAGCGCGGCAGCGATCCCGCGGCAATGGCGAAATCGATGCCTTCGAGTGCGGGGAACGGATCCGCGTCGCCGAAGTGAGATCCCGGGACGATTTCCCAGCCGGGGAAAGAGCGGCGGAAGAGTTTTTCAAGCCGGCGGTTGCAATAGAGGGCCCGCCGTCTCACCGTCGGCGGGAGATCCGCAAGGCACGATGCGAACATGATTTCGTCCCCGAGACCCTGCTCCCCGTTTACGAGAATCGCCTTGCCGTCCAGCGCCGAGCCGTCCCAGTCCCGGTAGGCCGGCCGGGTATAGGTCGAGCTGCGCGCGGGATCGCGCTTGCGCCATTCGTACTCCTCCCAGCCCTCAGTGAATCGCTGTTGCGCGAGGAGCGCCTGCGCGAGGTCGAGGTGCGCTGCTGTATCCGCGGGGGCCACCGCCACAGCTTCCTTTAGGAATGCCTCCGCTGCAGCAAAATCGCAACGACCAGCCATCGCCAGGACGGCCTTCCACCGCAGCACCAGCACGTTCCGGGAATCGATCGATTCCGCTTGATCGACCGCTCGCTTGCCTTCCTCCATTCGTCCCTGGCGCATCAAGGCGCTCGCCATCACGATGAGCGCCTGCACGGAGCGCGAGTCGGCCGCAAGCGCTTCGCGCGCCGCCGCCTCCGCTTCCGCATACCGACCGAGCGACAAGAGGGTCGTAGCGAGGTTGACCTTGAGCGCCGGCGCGCCCGGGCTTTCTTGCATGCCGAGCCGGTAGATTTCTTCCGCTTCACGGTAATGGCCGAGCACCTGCAGCACCTGAGCAATCTTTGCCATGGCGCCCGCATTGCCCGGATCGAGCATCACCGCCCTCTGGTAGTTTTCCACCGCCGGCACGTACTCGCTCCTCGCGAGGTGCACGTCGCCGAGCGTGACGCGGATTTCAGGCGATGTCGTGTGAATGCGTGCCGCTCGCTCCAGGCAAGCCACCGCTTCATCGAGCTTTCCGGAGCGCCCGAGCGCGGCACCGAGCACGTGAAGCGCTTCCGCGTCCTCAGGCGATTTTTCGAGCCAGGTCTTCAGCAATTCGATGCCGGCGCCGTAGTCCTCGGAGACCAGCTGCTTGCGAGCAGCCTCCAGCGTGTGCGAGCGCTGGTCTTGAGGCGTTGCGCTCCGCCGCCGCGAAGGCCTGCCAGCGAGCCTGCGGAGCCGCTGGCGTATCCTGAGCCACAGCGCGCGCACGAAGGCGTCCCGGGCAGGATTGAACCTGCCCTGCGCGCGCAGCACGGCCGCGAGGTTTTCCGTTGCGGCGACGCTATGCGGATCGGCGGCAAGTGCGACGCGGTAGCATTGCTCCGCCTCCGCGTGCCAACCCTTGGCGAAATACGCCGTCCCAAGATCGTTCTGGGCTTCGGCAAATTGTCCGTCCGCGCGCAGGGCGCGCCGATAGGACGTGATGGCGCGGTCGAGCTTCCCTTCGTCCTGGTTCAGGTTTCCGACGATCCAGTGCGCTCGCGCGTTCTTGCGATCGTGCTCGAGCGCATGGCTGGCAAGCCGCAGGGCGGCGGCTCGCTCGCCTCGCTTGTATTCGATTTCCGCCATGAACGCGAGCGCCGCGCTCGATCGCGGCGCGGCCTCGAGCACCGCGCGGCAATGGGCCGCTGCCCGCTCGAGCTTTCCGGCGGCGAGCGCGTCTTCCACCAGGTGCAGGCCCGCGTCGGAGGCGGAAACGAGCGACGGCGCGTCGGGTTTCAAGATCCTGCGCGGACGTGTGACAATAGCGGCTCATTATAAGTAAAGCGGGAATCACCGCGATGGGCCGACCCGAGAAGCTGCGCCTGGGCGATGTGCTGATCGCACAGAAGCTGATCTCGCAGGAACAGCTGAAGCACGCCCTGGAGGAGCAGAAGCGAAGCGGCCGCCGCCTGGGGCGCGTGCTCGTCGACGCCGCCATCCTCACCGAAGAGCAGATTGCCGAGGGCCTAGCGCGTCAGCTCGGGCTCGCCTACATCGCGCTCAAGTACTTCAACGTGCAGAACGAGGTCGTGCGCAGGCTGCCCGAGGCGCAAGCCCGCCGCCATCGCGCGCTCGTGCTCGAGGACCGCAAGGATCGCTACCTCGTCGGCATGGCCGATCCGACCGACCTTTTCGCGTTCGACGAGCTCACGCGCGTGCTGCGCAAGGACCTGGAAATCGCGGTGGTGAGCGAAGGGTCGCTCCTGCAGACCGTCGACCGCGTCTATCGGCGGACCGAGGAGATCACGGGGCTCGCTAAGGAGCTCGAGCAGGACCTCGGCGACAGCTACGTCGATTTCGGCGCGCTCAGCCTGGGTGCCGAGGACGCGCCGGTCGTGAAGCTCCTGCAGTCGCTCTTCGACGACGCTGTGCAGGTGAAAGCTTCCGATGTCCACATCGAGCCCCAGGAGCGCAATGTCCAGATCCGCTTTCGCATCGACGGCGCGCTGATGCCGCAGGCTCAGGCCGACATGAAGATCGGCCCCGCCATGGCGCTGCGGCTAAAGCTGATGGCCGGCCTCGACATCTCGGAGAAGCGCCTGCCGCAGGACGGGCGATTCAACGTCAAGGTGCGCGACATCCCGGTCGACGTGCGGATGTCGACCATGCCGACGCAGTACGGCGAGTCCGTGGTCATGCGCCTGCTGAACCAGCAAGCGGGCGTGATCAAGCTCGAGCGGCTCGGCATGCCCGCCGACATGCTGGCGCGCTTTCGCGAGTCGATTCACCGCCCCACCGGCATGATCCTCGTTACCGGGCCGACCGGCAGCGGCAAGACGACGACGCTTTATTCGGCGCTCTCGGAGCTCAACACAGCGGACAAGAAGATCATCACGGTCGAGGACCCCGTCGAATACCGGCTTCCCGGCATCAACCAGGTGCAGATCAATGAGAAGATCGAGCTCACGTTCGCCCGCGTGCTGCGCTCGGCCCTGCGGCAGGACCCCGACATCATCCTCGTCGGTGAGATGCGCGACGAGGAAACCGCGCAGATCGGTCTGCGGGCGGCGCTCACCGGGCACCTTGTGCTTTCCACCTTGCACACCAAGGACGCGATCAGCACGCCCATCCGCCTGATGGACATGGGGGCGCCGCACTACATGGTGGCGAGCTCTCTCCACGCGGTCATCGCGCAACGGCTGATCCGGCTCGTGTGCGAAAGCTGCAGCCGCCCGTATCCGGCCACGGACCAGGAAGCCGCGTGGGTGCGGGCCGACTTCGGCGGCAATCCGGACCTCGGCGGCCTCGCTCGAGGCGCCGGATGCAGCCATTGCAACGGAATCGGCTATGCCGGCCGGACCGGCATCTACGAAATGCTGGAGATGTCCGCCGAGCTGGTGCACGCGGCTCACCGCAACGATCCGGAGGCATTCACCCGCCATGCGCGGGAGCAGCTCACCGGCCAGACCTTCCGGCATCGTGGACTCGAGCTTGCCCTCGCCGGGCGCACGACCCTCGACGAAGTTCTCCGGGTAGCGAGCCAGGCGGAAGACTGAGGTGCCGACCTACGCGTACCGGGGGCGCAATGCCCGCGGCGAACAGGTGCGCGGTACGCTCGAAGGCGCGGATACGGGCGCGATCGCCGAGCAGCTCTTCAATACGGGCATCACCCCGGTCGATATCCGGCAGGAAGAAAGCGCCGCGCCCGCCGGGCCGAGCTGGTGGCAGCGGCTCCAGGAAGAGCGCCCCAATCCGCTCGACGTCATCTTCTTCACGCGCCAGATGCACACCCTGCTGCGTGCGGGCGTGCCCATCCTGCGCGCGCTTGCCGGCCTGCAGGAGTCGCACAAGCCGGCGATGGCCCGGATCATCCAAGACCTTCGCACCAGCCTCGACAGCGGGCGCGAGCTCTCAACGGCGATGTACCGCCATCCGGAAGTCTTCTCGGCGTTTTACGTCAGTCTGGTGCGCGTCGGCGAAGCCACCGGCTTGCTAGACCAGGTCTTCATCCGTCTTTTCGAGCACCTCGAGTTCGAGCGCGAGACGCGCGATCGGATCAAGGCGGCCCTCCGCTATCCGACGTTCGTGATTATCGCCATGGCGATCGCCCTGGTCGTGGTCAATATCATCGTCATCCCGGCGTTCGCCAAGGTGTTCCAGAATTTCAAGGTGGACCTGCCGTTCATGACGCGCGTCCTGATCGGCGTTTCCGACCTCTTCGTGCATGGCTGGCCGATCATGCTCGTCGGCCTCGTCGGCGGCGCGGTGAGTTTGCGTGCCTGGATCGCCAGCCCGAACGGGCGCTATCGCTGGGACAAGCTCAAGCTGCGCTTGCCGATCGTCGGCCACATCATCCTGCACGCGACGCTCGCGCGCTTTGCGCGCAGCTTCGCGCTTTGCCTGAAGAGCGGGATCCCGGCCGTGCAGGCGTTGAGCGTCGTCTCCCGTGTTGCGGACAACGAATACATCTCGCACCGGATCGAGCAGATGCGAGATGGTGTGGAGCGCGGCGAAAGCGTGCTGCGCACCTCCATCACGACTGGCATCTTCACGCCGATGGTGCTGCAGATGATCGCCGTGGGCGACGAAACCGGCGAGCTCGACGAGCTTCTCCTCGAGGTCGCCGAGATGTACGAGCGCGACGTCGACTATTCGGTGAAGAACCTGGCCGCGAACATCGAGCCGGTGCTGATCGTCTTCCTCGCGATCCTCGTGTTGATCCTTGCCCTGGGTGTTTTCCTGCCCCTCTGGGACCTTGGCCAGACCATTCTCAAGAAGTAGGCCTCGCCGCCGCGCGGGATGGACGCTGCTCGAGCTCGTCGTGGTGGTCTGCCTCGTCGCGACCTTCGCGGCCGTCCTGCTGGACCGCGTCCTGCGCTACCAGGAGCTCGCCGAAAAAGTCGCGATGGAGGCGACGCTGGGTTCGCTGCGGAGCGCGCTCACCCTCCAGGCTTCGGCGCGCATCCTGCGCGGCCGCATGGAGGCGGTGGCGGAACTTGCGGACGAGAATCCCATGGACTGGCTCGCGGACCGGCCGAGCGGCTACGTCGGCGTGCGCCGGCCAGGGTTCGGCTCCCCGGTGACGGGCGGAAGCTGGTATTTCGACCCCGGAGCGAAGGAGCTCGCCTACCGGCCGCAGCGCACGCGGTACTTGACTCCCGGGCCCGACGGTTCGGACGAGCTCCGGTTCAAGGTAGTGGTTCGGATCGGCGCTTCGCCCGGGAACGCTCCGGCGGCAGAGATCTCCGAACTGGGCGTCCGCGCCCTGCCGGGCGCCCAATGGACGCCCGAGTTCCACTAGTGAGCCGGCGCCAGATCCGCAAAGGCGCGGGCGGGTGCAAGACCCGCGTCAGGACAAACATCTTATGACATTTCTCCTAACGCACTTGAAGCTAGCGTGATAGCATACTCATTGGCAAGGATAATCAGCTTCGGGGCCACCCGGGCGAGCGGCAGGGAGAGGGAGCCGGAAAAATGAGACGAACGAGCGGTTTCACCATCATCGAGCTGATAGCGGTCATCGTCATCCTCGGCATCCTGGCTGCGGTGGCGTTGCCGAAGTACCTCGACCTGAGTTCAAGCGCGCTCGCAGCGGCTTGCAGCGGCTGGAAGGGTTCCATCGAGGGGGGCTCGGCGATCAACTTTGCCGCGCGCACGGCGAACGCCGCTTCCGGCGCAGCGCTGACCACGTGTGCCAGCGTAGGCGTCGTGCTCGGTGGCGGCATGCCCGGGAGCCTCTCCATTTCGAGCGGCTCCATTACCAACGTGGCCGGTACTTCCGGGTCATGCAGCATCCAATACAGCGTCAACGCCGGAACGTGCTTCTTCACCGTGGCTGTCATCGGCATCCCGTAACGACGCGCATAGCCTCCGAACAACATGCGGGGAGCGGCTGTCCAGGCTGCTCCCCGTTTTGCTTTAGGAGCGGCGTGGGCGGCTTCACGCTGCCGGAGCTCATCGCTGTGCTCGTTATTGCCGGCATCGTGGCCGCGGTCGGGCTGCCCAAGCTCTGGGGACAGGGCTACGACGAGTCGGCTTTCGCGCAGGAGACGGCTGGCGCATTGCGATACGCCCAAAAGTCGGCGCTTGCCATGCAACGGACCGTCTGCGCGACCTTCACCGCGACCTCGCTCACGCTGCGCTACCTCTCGACGTACGGCGACACGACGTGCCTTGCCAGCTCGCCGGGGCTAATCCCGCCAGGTGGAGGCCCCGCCCCTTATGTGGTCACCGCCCAGCACGGCGGCACGTTTACCTCCAGCGCCTCCTACAACCCGGTGCCGGCCTCGTTCTACTTCGATCGTACGGGAGCGCCGAGCGCCGGCCAGACGATCACGTTCAACGATGGCAGCACCCTCGTCGTAGAGTCTGGCAGCGGGTATGTCCACTGACCGTCGGCAATCCGGCGTCTCGTTGCTGGAGCTCATTCTCGGCATCGTGGTTGTTTCGGTGGCGCTTACCGGGGCGATGGCGCTCTTCTTTGTCACCGTCCGTGGAAGCGTGGACCCGATGACCCGGCAGCAGGCGCAGCTCATCGCCGAGGCGTACCTCGAGGAGATCCTGCTCAAGAAATTCTACGATCCGGACACGAGCACGGTGTGCACCTCCACCAAGGAAGGCTCGCGCAGCGCCTACGACAACGTATGCGACTACAACGGGCTCGTCGAGGCCCCGCACGACCAGTTCGGCAACGCGATCGCGGCGCTTTCTTCCTACAGCGTCAGCGTCACGGTGACGGCCGATGGTACGGTGAGCTTGAACGGTCTCAACAATGCGAGCGTGGTCAACGTCATGCGTGTGGACGTGGCGGTCACAGGGCCGAACAACGCTTCCGCCACCCTGAGCGGCTACCGCACGAACTACAACTGCAACGCTTCCGGCGACCCGGGATGCAAGTCCTTCTGACGCGCGGCCGCGGCTTTTCGCTCCTCGAGATGATCATAGTGGTCGTACTGCTTGGCATCGTCGGCGCGGCGATCGGCGGCTTCATTCTCCCGGCGGTTCGCGCGTATCAGGCGCAGGGCCAGCGTGCCGCGCTCGTCGACGCGGGGGAGAGCGCGCTCCGCAGGCTCGCTCGCGACGTGCGCATATCCCTTCCAAACAGCCTGCGCATCACGAACACGGGCAGTGGTTTTGCCCTCGAGATGGTTCCCACGGCCGACGGCGCCCGCTACTGCACGACCGGCGTCGCGGATTGCTCCTCGGGAAACGTGCTTACCATCGGCTCCTCGGACAACCAGTTCGACGTCCTCGGCTGCTTCCAGAATGCGTCCTTCACCGGCTCGCCGGCGGGCTACCGGCTGGTGATCGGGGACAGCAGCGGCCAGTTCTACAGCGCCGCCGGCACGTCGGCCGTCGCCACACCGACGTCGACGACGATCTCGCTCTCGATCTTCCCCGGCACGGGCGGAACGCCGACGCAATGCGGCACGGCCTCGGCGACCGCGAACAGCTACAACCGCTATCGGCTCACTTTGACAGCGGGCCAGACGTTTCCGAATGCGAGCTCGCGGCAGCGGGTGTTCGTCGTGCAGTCTTCTGCGCTGCCGGTGTCCTATATCTGCGATACGACGGCGCAGACGCTGACCCGCTACTCCGGCTACACCGTACAGGCAACTCAGCCGACCACGGCGGCAGCGATCGGGGCGGCCACGACGGCGGTGGTCGCGACGAGCCTGACCGCGTGCAGTCTCACGAGCACGACCACCGATGTGCAGTCAACCGGCCTTCTCACTCTCACGCTCGGCCTTACTCGCGCCGGGGAAACGGTGCAGCTCATGCACCAGGTGCAGCTCGACAATTCCCTATGAGCCCCATGCGGCAGGCAAGGGGCTTCAGCATCGTATTCGCGCTATTCCTCGTCATCGTGCTCGGGGCGATCGGCGCGGCGGCGGTCACCTTATCCAAGACCGAGCAGGCGGGCGGCGTGAAATCACTCCTCTCGGCGAAGGTCTACTTAGGCGCCAAGGCCGGACTCGATTGGGGCATCCAGCAAGCGGTGGCGGCGAACAACACCGCGCTGTGCGGTCCGGCCGCGGGGGGCGCGGGAACGCCGTCCACTTTTACGATCACGCAGGCCGGACTTGCGAACGTCAGCGTCACGGTTTCATGCACACGCTGGCTCTTCGGTTCGGGCAACTTTGTGTTCTTTCTATCGAGCGTCGCCACGATCGGCACGCTCGGGAACCTGGACTACGCGGAGAGGCGCCTTGAGGCGACGGTTTCGAACATTCCCTAGGCTTGCGCTTGCGCTTGCAGCGGCGCTGCTCGTCGCCGAAGCGCATGCCTTTACCGTCAAGACGCGACTCGCGGGCGCGCAGAACTGGAGCGTCGCCGCGACGTGGATCAAGACGCTGACCGGCACGGTGACTTTCACCAACGGCAACGTCAATGTCGCCGGCGTGGGAACGCTCTTCCTCACCGAGGTCTCGCCCGGCGACGTGCTGATGATCGACGACGGCACCGTGGCTACCGTGCGCGGCACCGTCAAGTCCATCACGAACAACACGGCGCTCGTGCTCACCGCCGGCGCGAACGGCACTCGCAACGGCGCCTATGGAAAGGAGGCTGTCCCCGCGGCCGCCGACGATGTCCAGATCGGCAATACGAACGTCGCCAGCCTCGCCACGATCACGCTCGACGTGGCTTCCGCCACGGTCAATTCGCTCACGTTCGCGGCCGACAACCTCGCCCATTCGCTTACGCACTCCGGGACGAACGCCCTCACCGTCTCCACGAACGTCACTGTGAACCAGCCGACCGCCAACAACACCACAATCGCTTGGAACATCAACGGAGGCAGCGCTGCGGTCACGGGCAATCTGACCCTAGGAGGTGCGAACAACACTGCCACCCGTATTGCCGACGTCGTACTGACCACGGGATCCCTGACCATCAGCGGAAACCTGAATTTCACGACCGGAACGAGCGCTGCCGTCGCCTTAATTGACTTGAGCGGCGGCGCCGGGACCCTAAACATCGCCGGCGCCATCAATCCCTCGGCGTCCAACCGCGGTACCTTGACGCCTGGAACGACAAGCACGGTGAACTTCAACGGCACGGCCGCCCAGACCATCACGCTCGGCGTTGCGACCATCACCTACAACAACGTCACCATCAACAACACGGCGGGCGTTACGCCGAGCGCAGCCATCACGGCCACCAATGTGACCGGCAACCTGAATGTACAGACCGGCACATTGAGCAATGGCGGCT
>JAFAGU010000210.1 GCA_019237595.1 Betaproteobacteria bacterium
AACCAAGCTCGTCGTTGCGCTCGCGGCCGCATTCGGTCTCGGTGGCGCCGTCGTTGAAGGCCTGCACGCGCAGGCAAAGGGCAAGGCGATCTACACGGTGAACGAAATCAGCGTGACCGACGTCGACGGCTACCTCAAGGAGTACGCCCCGAAGGCGCAGGCGGCGATCGACAAGCCGGCGGCAAGCGGCTGGCGGCAAGCCAGAATGCCGTCGCAATCGAGGGCGCGGCTCCCGCCAAGCGGGTCGCGATCCAGCGCTGGGACAGCATGGAGCAGTACAAGGCCTATCGCGCCTCCGCGACGTACAAGGAAAATCGCAAGATCGCGGACAAGTACGCCAAGTTCCGCACCTTTGCCGTCGAGGCGCAGGACTGATCGCTTCTCGGAAATGGAGGCCGCCTTCGGGCGGCCTTTTGTTTTATAAGAGCGCGCCCAGCGTTTCCTGCGCCTCTCGGTAGGCCACGCTCTTGCGCAGGTCGCGGCCGCCCTGCTTGCGCATGCGATCGAGTTTCTCCGGATTTTTCAAGGAGACGCCCTCCAGGGAAGCAAGGAGCGCCTCCTGTCCCGGCGGATCATTGCAGAGGAGCACCATGTCGCAACCGGCGGCGAGCGCGGCGCGCGCTCGCTCGGGCAGCCCGCCGGCCGTGCTGGCACCGGCCATCGACAGATCGTCGCTGAACACGAGCCCCTCGAAGCCGAGCTTTCCCCGCAGCACTTCCTCCAGCCAATAGCTTGAATAACCCGCGGGCTCCGGATGGGCCTTCGGATAGATGACGTGCGCGGGCATCACGCCGGCGAGCCCCGCCGCGATCACGGCGGCGTAGGGCGCGAGGTCCTTGCGGAAGATCTCCTTCGTTTCCCGCTCGTCCCTCGCCACGTCGGTATGGGAATCGGCGGTCGCGAAGCCGTGCCCGGGAAAGTGCTTGGCCACGGCCGCCGTGCCGGCGGCGGCGAAGCCTCGCACGATCTCGGCGCCGAGTGCGCCGACGGCGGTCGGGTCGAAATGCAGCGCCCGGTCGCCGATCACGGCGCTCGCGCCGTAGTCGAGGTCGAGGACTGGCGCGAAGCTGAAATCGATGCCATGCGCCGCGAGCTCGGCCCCGGCGACGTAGGCGAGCGCATGGGCCGCGGCTCGCCCTTCTTCCCTGCTTCGATCCCACAACTGGCCGAGCTTTCGCATCGGCGGCAGGGCGGTGAATCCTTCGCGGAAGCGCTGCACGCGGCCGCCTTCATGGTCGACGCAAACCGGCAGCTCCGGTTCGCGAAGCCGCTTGATCTCGTCGACCAGGGCGCCGAGCTGCTCGGGGTTCTCGTAATTTCGCGCGAAGAGGATCACGGCGCCGGTGGCCGGGTGGCCGAGGCGCTTGCGGTCGTCGTCGGTGAGCGCGGTTCCGACGACGTCGATCACCGCCGGACCCGGTGGGAGCCTTACTTTTCGCATTCCAGGATCACCACCGCGAAGGCCGTGCCCTTCTCGTCCGACAGCGAGAGATGCGTGCGCTCGACGCCTTTTTCGCGCAGCCGTTCGGCGAGGCGGTCGGTGAACCGGAGCTCAGGCTTGCCCGACGGGAGGTTGACCACCCACATGCCGTGCCACCCGGCCGGCGAACGGATGCCGGTGCCCAGGGCCTTGCCGAACGCCTCCTTGGCGGCGAAGCGCTTCGCCAGGTAGCTCGCCGGGAGGCGGTGGGCGCGAAAGCGCGCGAGCTCCGAATCGACGAGGATCTTGCGCGCGAAGCGCTCGCCCCAGCGCTCGAGCGCCTGCCGGATGCGCTCGATCTCCACGACATCCGTGCCGACGCCGTAGATCACCGCGCGGCTTGCAGCATGAGCTGCTTCATCTCGCGCACGGCTTCGCGCATGCCGACGAATACCGAGCGGCTCACGATGGCGTGGCCGATGTGGAGCTCGCGCAGCCCGGGCAGGCGCGCCACCGGCTCCACGTTGACGTAGTTGAGCGCATGGCCGGCGTTGAAGCGCATCTTCAATCCGCGAATCGCTTCGCCCGCGGTTTCGATGCATTTCAACTGGGAAACGACTTCGGGGGATTCCGCATCCCGCCCCTTCTCGTGGAAGGCGTGCGCGTAGGGCCCGGTATGGATTTCGCAGACCGAGGCGCCGATCCTCGCCGCCGCCTCCACCTGCTTCAGGTCGGCATCGATAAAGACGGACACCACGATCCCCGCGCTTTTGAGCGTGTCGACGGCTTTCTTCAGCGAGGCTTCTTTCGAGAGAACATCCAGACCGCCTTCGGTCGTGATCTCGTGGCGCCCTTCCGGCACCAGCATCGCCATCTCCGGCTTGATGGCGCACGCGATCTTCACCATCTCGTCCGTGGCCGCCATCTCGAGGTTGAGCCGGATATGCGTGAGCTCGCGCAGGCGCCGCACGTCCTCGTCCTGGATGTGCCGCCGGTCCTCGCGGAGGTGCACGGTGATTCCGTCGGCGCCTCCGAGGTGCGCCTCCACCGCTGCCCAGACCGGATCCGGTTCGTACGTACGCCGCGCCTGCCGGACTGTCGCGACGTGGTCCACGTTCACGCCGAGCTCGATCATGTCGACCCCGCCTCAGAAGTCATTCAGCTCCTCCAGCACCGTGCGCGTGTGCAGCACCTGCCCGTGCAGCCGCTCGCCGATGAGCGCGCGCATCAGGGCGCGCGCCTCGTCCCTCGTCTCGGGATTTTCGTAGTCGTCGCGAGCGAGGTCGAGGAGCGTGCGGCCATGGACGACGAGCCCGGCCGCCCGTGCCCCGTTCGCGCGGCGCGGCCCGCGATCGGCCTCGTAGACGTAGACTGCATCGGCCTCGATCGCCTCATCCCCGGCATCGCGCTCGAGCAGCGGAGCATAGCCCAGCTGCGTGAGCAGGCGTTTCTCGAAGGCGCGGAGCACGGCCGCCTGCGGCTCGCCGGCGGCGAGCCGCCGCAGCGATTGCTCGTAAATGTCGAATAGCGCTTCGTGCGGGTCGTCGCGCGGGAGCAGGCGAAGGACGAGCTCGTTCACGTAGAACCCGCACATGAGCCCGCGTCCCTCGAGCGCGGCCGCCTGCCCTTCCCAGCCCGCCCACTCTGCGCCGATCAGCGTGCCGAGCTCCGCGGAGGCGCTCCACGTCAGGCGAAGCGGATGGAACGAAAGCAGCACCCCGCGCATCGCCGAGCGCGGGCGCCGGGCGCCGCGCGCGAGGAGCGCCACGCGGCCGAACCGGCGGGTGAACGCCTCGACGATGAGGCTCGTCTCCTTGTACGGATAGGTATGGAGCACGAAGCCTGGTTCGTGGTCGGCCCGGCGCCTACCCGGCATGTGCGCGCCCCTTACTCATAGCCGAGCTGGCGAAGCACGCGGGCGTCGTCCGTCCACGCCTTGCGCACCTTCACCCAGACGCCCAGGTACACCTTCCCGCCGAAGAGCTTTTCCATGTCCTTGCGCGCCGCGCTCGCCATGCGCTTCAGGCGCTCGCCCCGCGAGCCTACGACAATCCGCTTCTGGCTGTCGCGCTCGACGAGGATCACCGCCTCGATGCGCCGAAGGCGCCCTTCCTCCTTGAAGCTCTCGATCACGACCTCGCAACGATAGGGCAGCTCCTCGCCCATCGTCTCGAAGAGCTTCTCGCGCAGGAGCTCGCCCGCGAAGAAACGCTCGTCGCGATCGGTGAGCTGGTCCTCCGGGTAGGCCGCCGGCGCCTCCGGCAGCGCATCGCGGACGACCTTGAGAAGCTCCGGCACGTTCCTGCCCGTGCGCGCGCTGACCGGGACGACGGCGTGGAAAGGGCTCTCCTTCGAAATCCTCTCCAGATACGGAATCAGGCGCGCCGGCGCCGGGAGCGCGTCGATCTTGTTCACGACCGCGACCACCGTCCGGCCCTTGGGGATCCGCTCGAGCGCAAGCCGGTCCTCCGGAGTGAAGCGCAACGCCTCGAGGACGAAGAGCACCACGTCCGCATCGCGACCGGCTTCCGTGGCGCGACGGTTCACGGCCCGCTGCAGCGCATTTCGGGAGCGGGCCTGGTGCCCCGGCGCATCGACAAAGATATATTGGCACCCGGGAAGGCTCACGATGCCCGTCACGAGGTGGCGCGTGGTCTGCGCGCGGGGCGACACGATGGAGAGCTTCTGGCCGACCAGGCGGTTCAGCAGGCTCGATTTGCCCGTGTTCGGTCGCCCGACGATTCCGACCGTCCCGCACTTCATTGCAGCGACTTCAGCATCTCCGCCGCCGCATCCTGCTCGGCGCGCTGGCGAGAGCTCCCGCGGCCGCTCGCGCGCTCGTCGCCGTCGGGCAGCACGCACTCGACCTCGAAGAGGTTGCTGCGCGCGGAAAGCTGCTCGGACACGATGCGATATTGGGGCAGCTT
>JAFAGU010000008.1 GCA_019237595.1 Betaproteobacteria bacterium
CTCTACGTGAAGCACGTGAAGCCCGACGGCGTGATCGTCTTCCAGGCGACGAACCGCTTCATCGACCTCCTGCCGGTGGTGAAGCGCCTCGCCTCGGAATTCGGCATGGAGGCGGTGGTCGTCTCCGATTCCCCGGACGGCGACTCCGGCTTCGAATACTGGTATTCCGCCACCGACCAGGTCATCGTCACGCGCGACCGGAAGCTCCTCGCCGCGCCGGGCATGGCCGACGTCTCGGACGAGATCGCCGACCGGCCGGACCTGCCCACCTTCACCGACGCGCACCACAACCTTCTCCGCATCCTCAAGCGCCGGTAAGCTCGCCTTTCGGCGAAGCGGAGAAATCCCATGGCGAAGCTCGCGTTCCGGCAGGTCGACGTGTTCACGAGGGTGCCGTTCCTCGGCAATCCTGTTGCGGTGGTGCTCGGCGCCGAGGGCCTCGACGCCGAGGCGATGCAGCGGATCGCGGCGTGGACCAACCTCTCCGAGACCACGTTCGTCCTGAAGGGCGGCGCCGCCGACTACAGGCTGAGGATCTTCACGCCGAGGATGGAGCTGCCCTTCGCCGGTCACCCGACGATCGGGAGCGCGCACGCCGCGCTCGAGGCCGGTTTCTTTCCCGCGAAGGAGCGGTTCACGCAGGAATGCGGCGCGGGCATCGTCCACCTCGCGCGGCGCGACGGGAAGATCTTCGTGAAGGCGCCGCCCGCGAAGCTCGTCCCGGTCGAGCCGCCGAAGGGCATCACGCTCAAGCCGGGATCGCCGTTCCTCGCCGTGGACGTCGGCCCACGCTGGGCGACGGGCGAGGTGGCGGACGCAAACGCGCTTGCCGCGGTCGCGCCCGACATGACGGCGCTCGCGGAATGGTCCAACGCGCTCAAGCTCACCGGCATCACGCTCTTCGCGAAGTCCGACGATTGCGTCGCCGCAGTGCACGTGCGCTCCTTCGCGCCCGCGCAGGGCATTCCCGAGGACCCCGTGTGCGGCTCGGGAAACATCTCGGTCGGGGCTTTCCTGAGGGAAACCGGAGGGCTCGAGCGCTTCGGGCGCGCCTATGTCGCCCGGCAGGGCGCCCAGCTCGGCCGCGACGGACGGGTGTTCATGACCGTCGAGAAGGAAGAAATCTGGCTCGGCGGCGAAGCGGTGACCTGCGTGGCGGGCGAGCTCGCGCCCTGAGCCGCGAGGCGCGCTAGCGCTGCAGGTCCGGCTCGCCGCAGTGCTTGAGGATCTCGGCCCTCGCCGAGTCCCTGAGCCTGAGCACCGCGGCCCAGTCGTCGCCGGGCGGCGCGATCGGCGCGCCGATCGTAAGCGCGATCGCCGAGCGGCGCAGGTACCACGTGCCGTCGCGAAGTGCCGAGCGCACGCCGCGCAGCGCCACCGGGACGACCGGCACGCCGGCCTGCGCAGCCGCCTGGAAGGCGCCGGCGCGGAACGGCATGAGGCCGGTGTGGCGGACAAGCGTGCCCTCGGGGAAGACGATGAGCGAGACGCCGCGCTTCGCCGCCGCGACGAGCTCGTCGGCATGCTCGGCGCTCTTCTGCACGTCGAATCGCTCGACGAAGAGCGCGCCGATGCCGGCGACGAGCGTCCTCGTCAGGGCGTTGGAAGCGAGCTCTCGCTTCGCGACAAACGCGAAGTTGCGCCAATCGAGCGCCGCGAGGATCACCGCGCCGTCGAGATAGCTCGTGTGGTTAGCCGCGACGACGAAGCCGCCGGAGGCGGGGAGGTTTTGCGCGCCGCGCACGACGAGCGGGATGCCGCAGATCCGGAAGAAGCCGCGCGCGCAGCGGCCGGCGATCGTCCACGTCGGCCTCCCCGGGGCGACGAACGCGAAGAGCAGCACGACCGGCAAGAGCATCGCCAGGGCGAGATAGGCGCGGAGCGCGAAGAAAAAGCCCTGCAGCACGCGAATCCCGCGCCTCGCTTGCGGCGCGAGGCCCGCGGCGGCGAGCCGGAGGAACTGCAGCCATACGGCCGCGCCGACGGCCGACGGTCCGCGCTCGTAGTACTGGCGGGCGGCGACGCGGCGGATCTTGCCGCTCGAGGTCTTCGGCACCGTGTGCGCCGGCGCGAGCACGATGTCGTCCGCCGGCCCGCCGAGCAGGCTCACGGCGAGGCCATTGATCCTGGTCTTCAATGAATCGACGGAAGCCGCATCGAGCGGCTGGCGCATCTCCGCCAGCACGACGACCCGCTCCGTCCCGCTCTGCTCGTCGGTCGAGCCGAACACGGCGACGCAGCCGCGCCGGATGCCGGGCAGGTCGCCCACCGCCACCTCCAGCTCGTACGGGCTGATGTTGCGGCCGCCGCGGATGATGATGTCCTTCTCGCGGCCGGTGATGTAGGCCATGCCCTCGGAGAGGTAGGCGCGGTCGCCGGTATTGATCCATTCGCCCTGGAAGAGCGACTTCGTCGCCTCTGGGTTGCGGTAGTAGCCGCTCGTGGTGGAGGGGCCGCGCACCTGGAGCTGGCCCTCGTGCCGATCCGGGAGCTCGAGCCCCGCGGCGTCGACGACGCGGAAGTCGTGCTCGTCGAGCACCTCGCCGCAGGCGACGACGCGCAGCGGCGCCGGATCGCCCGCCTTCGCCGGCACCGCCTCGCCGGTGCGCGAGAAGCGCTCGCGGTCGAGCTCGTCCATCCGCCAGGGCGTGCCCGGCGGCGTGAACGCCACGCCGACCGTGCATTCCGCGAGGCCATAGACAGGCGACATCGAATTTTCGTTGAACGAATACTTTTTAAACTTGTTGCAAAAGGCGCGCATCGTCTCGGGACTCACCGGCTCTGCGCCGTTGAAGCAGAAGCGCCAGGACGAGAGGTCGAGGCCCTCGAGCTCGCTCTCCTCGATCCGCCTCAGGCAGAGCTCGAAGGAAAAATTCGGGCCGCCGGAGATCGTGCCGCGGTGCCGGTGGATCGCGCGCATCCAGCTCGAGGGGCGCGAGAGGAAGGCGAGGGGCGACATCAGCACCACCGGGAAGCCGAGCACCATCGTCGCGAAGCAGCCGCCGATCAGCCCCATGTCGTGATAGAGCGGGAGCCAGCTCACGAAGACGTCCTCGTGCGTCGCGCGCGCGCCCCTGCCCATTGCGCGCACGTTCGCCATGAGGTTCGCGTGCGTGAGCACCACGCCTTTCGGATTGCCGGTGCTGCCCGAGGTGTACTGCAGGAAGCCGATGTGCCCGGCCCGCGCGCGCACCGGGCTGAACGGCGCCGCCTCCGCGAAGTCCTCCGGAACGAACACGGCGCGCAGCGACTCGACTTGCGCTCGCAGGAGCCAGGCGAGCGCCTTGGCCTCCGGAATGGTGACCATCATTGCGGCGCCGGCACTCTTCAGGATGCCGACGTGGCGCGTCATGTGGTCCTCGATCGTCGCGAGGCGCGCGGGCGGGTAGAGCGGCACCGGAACGCCGCCGGCGAGGAGCACGCCGTAGAAGCAGAAGAGATAGTCCGCCCGCGTCGGCAGCATGATCGCCACCGTCTGCCCGGGCTGCAGGCCCGCGTCGGCAAGGCGCGCGCCGTAGCGCATCGCGCCTTCCCACAGGGCCTTGTAGGTGAGTTGGTGCTCGCGGTTTTCCTCGTACAGGAAAACCGAAAGGCGGTTCGGCTGCTTCTCGACGTGATATTCGAGCGCCTCGATGAGCGTCTGCGCCTCGATGGGCGGGCGCACGCCGCCGGACTGGACGAGGCTCGCGACCGAGCGGTCCGCCACGTGCGGCGCCTGGCCGGCGGCGGCGAGGAGGAAACGCAGGAGGTCGCGCGGCGTCTCGCTCGAAGCGAGCGCCGCCTCGGGAAGGCTCGCGGCGAACTCGCGCTCGAGCCGCAGCACGAGCTCGACTCTTGCGAGGCTGTCGAGGCCGAGGTCGCGCTCGAGCGAGCTGTCGAGCGCCACGTAGGCCTCGACGTGCGGCCGCGCTTCCTTCGCCACCGCGGCGACGACGGCGAGCACCCGGTTCGGATCGATGTCGGCGGCGGCCACGGCGGCGCCGAGTGTACACTCCCGCTCTCATAAAACGATCTTGAGGAGGGTCGGATGCTCGGACAGGGAACGATCGCGCTCGCGGCGGCGCTCACCATCTTTTCGCAGGGCAGCCTCGCGCAGGACAAGCACTACCGGTTCGCGCACGACCAGCAGCTCAATTCCGGCTACAGCGTCGCCTACGACATCTTCTCGGCGAAGCTGAAGGAGCTCTCCGGCGGCAAGATGCTCGTCGACCAGTACCCCGGCGCGCAGCTCGGCCAGGAGCCGCAGCTCCTGCAGCTCGTGAAGTCGGGCGACCTCGACTTCGCGATCGTGTCTTCCGCGAACACGGCGACGATCTCGCCGCAGGCCGGCGTGATGTCGCTGCACTTCCTCTTCCGCTCGCCCGATCACCTCGTGAAGTCGCTCAGCGACCAGCGCGTCTTCGAGGCGGTGCGCGACATGATCGAGCACACGGCGCAGGGCATCCACGTCATCGGCCTGGGCACGCAAGGCGTGCGGAACCTCTACGGCAAGAAGGAAATCCGCCGCCTCGAGGACCTGAAGGGCCTCAAGGTGCGGGTGCAGGCGACCGCGACCGAGGACACCATGTTTCCGGCCTACGGCGCCCAGACGGTGCACATGCCCTTCGGCAGCGTCTACACGTCGCTGCAGACGGGCGTCGTCGACTTCGCCGAGAACTCGATCAACGTCTACCTCATCAACCGCCACTACGAGGTGGCGCCGGTGCTTTCCATCTCCGAGCACGAGGCGAACAACGCCATCCTCTGGATCAGCGACAAGCTCTGGCAGAGCCTGAACGCCGACCAGAAGAAGTGGGTCCTCGCGGCTGGCCGGGAGGTGACGCAGAACGAGCCGAAGCGCGCCTTCGAGCTCGAAGGGCAGGCGCTGCAGAAGATCAAGTCGATAGGCATCAAGGTGGTCGACAACGTCGACAAGTCCGGCTTCCAGAAGATCGCGGACCCCTACCTCGACAAGCTGGCGAAGGAACTCGGCCCCGACGCCGAGAAGATCAAGAACCTCATCCGCTCCATCCAGTGAAGCTCGTGCTCGAGCGCCAGCGCCACCTCAAGTGGCGCTGGCTCGATCCGCTCGAGCTCGCCCTGATGGTGCTCTGCGGCGCCATCCTCTTCGGCTTCTCGCTGACGGTGACGCTCGACATCGTCACGCGCACCATCGGGCGCCCGTGGCTGTGGCTCCAGGAAGTCACCTCGACGCTCTTCATCTACGGCATCTTCATCGGCTTTGCCGCGGCGACGAGGCGGAACGACCATCTTTACCTCACCGCGGTTGCCGAGTCGCTGCGCGGCACGGCGCGCCAGGCGGTCGAGCTCCTGATCCGCGCCGCGATCCTCGCCGTCGCCGCGTGCATGGTCTATTTCGGCTACCTCAACTTCATGCGCGGCTTCGGCAGCTTCCGCCTGCCGTCGAACACGCCCATCGCCTCGCTCTACGCGGCGATTCCGCTCTCCGGCGCGCTCATCGCGCTCTTCGCCGTCGAGCAGATCGTGAACGGGCTGCGCCACGGCTTCGACCGCGCGGAGCCCGAGGCGCCGCCTGAGGAGGCGTTCGGCGCCGTGGACTTCGGGGAGCGGCGGTGAGCGCGCCGGTCGTCCTCGTGCTCATGTCGTGCTGCTTCCTCGCGCTCGGCTACGTCGGGGTGCCGGTGCCGTTCGCGCTCCTGGGCGGCGTCTTCGTCGGCGCTTTGCTCGCCGACGTTTCGCTCGCCGCGATCCTGCAGAAGGTCTTCGACGGCGTGGACAACGAGGCGCTCCTCGCGATCCCGTTCTTCCTCCTCGTGGGCGAGCTCATGGCCTCGGCGAACGTGGTGGGGCGGATCGCGAACCTCTCGCTTGCGCTGGTCGGCCACATGCGCGGCGGGCTTTCGCAGGTCGTCACGGTGTTCAGCATGTTCTTTTCCGAGATGTCGGGATCGACGACGGCCGACGTCGCTGTCATGAGCCGCGCGCTCGGGCCGCCGATGAAGAAGGAGGGCTACCGCGGCCCCTTCATCGCCGCGATCATCGCCGCCGCATCGACCATCGCCGCGCTCGTGCCGCCGAGCATCACGGCGGTCGTCTACGGGGCGGTGGGCAACGTCTCGATCGCGGGGCTCTTCATGGCCGGGGTCGTGCCCGGATTCATGATTGGCTTCGGGCTCATGATCTACTGCTACTTCTTCGGCCCCGTCGGCACGCGGCGCGGCTGGGCGGGATTCGGGGCGGTGGCGCACGCGGCGAAGGACGCGGCGCTCCCGCTCATGATTCCGGCGATCCTCCTCGGCGGCATCCTCACCGGGTGGTTCACGCCCACCGAGGCGGGCGTCGTCGCGGTGGTGTGGATCCTCGCGGTTGTGATCCCGACGTACAACCCGGGGCACCTGCGCCGCCTGCCATACGACTTCTGCGTCGCGGGCCTCATCTTCTCGCTTCCCCTCATCACCATCGGCGCGGCCAACGCCTTCGGCTGGCTGCTCGCGTACCTCCGCGGCGCGATCGTCATCGCCGACTGGATCACCGGCATCGCCGGGAACGACCCGCACCTCATCCTCCTGCTCATGGTGGCGCTCTTCACGATCGTGGGCGACTTCATCGAGCCCGTGCCGACGATCATCATCTTCATGCCGCTCGTGAACGCCCTCAGCCAGGCGGGGCACATCAACCCCGTGCACATGGGCGTGGTGCTCATCGCCACGCTCGCCTTCGGCCTCATCACGCCGCCGTATGGCCTCGTGCTCCTCATGGCCTCCAAGTTCGTCGGCGTGCGCTTCCCGCAAGCGCTGAAGGCGGCGCTGCCGATCTACGTGGTGTTCTTCGCCACCATCGCGTTCGCCATCTATTTCCCCGACGTGGTGCTATGGCTTCCGAAGCACGTGCTGCCGGCGTCGGTCGGCTGCTTCAAGAACCCGAGCGGCCCGGGCTACCTCTGTCCCTAGGCTCTTGACCGGAATCAAGTAGGAAGCCTTGCGTGCGGGCCGATAATAGGTCCCGCATGAAAGGCAGAGGAAAAGTCCGCCCGGTCCCGAAAGGGCGGCAGGTCGATCCCCAGGCCGAGCAGGAGATCCGGTCGCTCCTCGACGAGGCGCGCTCGCGCACCGGCACGGAGCCGCGCCGCGCGGATCTCCTCATCGAGAACCTCCACCTCCTGCAGGACCGCTTCGGCCACCTTTCGGCCGCGCATCTCGCGGCCCTTGCGAAGGAGATGCGCCTCGCTT
>JAFAGU010000104.1 GCA_019237595.1 Betaproteobacteria bacterium
AGAGCTGCTCGCGGATGCCGTAGCGAACCACATCGGGCGAATCCCAGAAGAGCTCGTCCAGCACGGCGACGTCGTTGTCGTTCAGCGCCTTCTCGTAGCGCTGGAAGACCGCCGTCACTTCCTCCACCACCTCGGGCAGGTTCAATTGCATGGGAGCGCCCCCGCGACGCGAAAGCAGAGGTCCTCGCGCCAGGGCGCGGCCACCACCTGCAGGCCGACCGGCATGCCGCCGATGCGGCCGGCCGGCGCGCAGATGACCGGCAGGCCGACCGAGGAGATCGGCTGGGTGAGGATGCCGACGCTCGCCCGCGCCGGGAGTTGCCGGCCGCGGATCGAGAACATCTCGGTGCCGATGCGATGCGCGGGATGCGGCGTCGCGGGCGCGATGAAGACATCGATCGACTGGAAGAGGCGCATGATCTTCTCGTAGCAGGCGCGGCGCACCCGCTGCGCCTGGTGATACCAGCTGGAGGGCAGCAGCGCCCCGGCGAGCAGCCGGTCCTGGAGATGCGGGTCGAAGTCGTTCAGCCGCTTGCGCAGGTTCGGCAGGTGCAGCGCGCCGGACTCCGACGCAGTGATCGTGAACGCCGCGGCGCGCGCGAGGCCGGCATCGGGCAGCTCGATCCGGGCCACTTCGCCGAGTTTCTGCGCGACGCCTTTCACGAGCTCGTACACCGCGGGGTCGCAGTTTTCCTCGAAGTAACCGGCGGCAAGGCCGATGCGCAATCCCCGGGTCCCCGCGCCGACCGCGGCGCTCACCGGCTCGGCGGGCCGCTGTGCGCAAGCCGGATCGCTGGCATCGGGGCCCTGCATCGCGTCGTACGCGGCGGCGAGCGTCGGGAGCGACGAAGCGAACGGCCCGACATGGTCGAGGCTCGCCACGAACGGGAAGACGCCCGAGCGGGAGAGCCGGCCGTACGTGGGCTTCAGGCCCCAGACGCCGCAGAAGGAAGACGGCACGCGGATCGAGCCATTCGTGTCGCTGCCGAGCGTGAGGGGCACGAATCCCGCGGCGACGGCGGCGGCCGATCCGCCCGAGGAGCCGCCGGAAATCTTCTCCGGGTCGTGCGGATTGCGCGTGGGCCCGTAGTGCGTATTCTCGGTCGTGAACCCGTAGGCGTACTCGTCCATGTTGAGCGCGCCGACGCACACTGCGCCCGCGGCTTCCAGACGCGCGACGATCGTGGCATCCTTTTTCGCCGGCGGGAGGTCGCGGTTGATCTTCGAGCCGGCGAGCGTGACGACGCCCTGCAGGTCGAAGAGGTTCTTTGCCGCGAAAGGCATTCCGGAAAGCGGGCCCGAGGGCTTGTTCGCGTCCAGGGCTCGCGCGCGCGCGAGCGCGCGGTCTTCGGTAATCTGCGTGAAGGCGTTGATCGCCGGGTCCTTCGCCCGGATGTTGGCGATCGTGGCGGCGATCTGCTCCGAAACGCTCATGGCCGCCACACCGGCGCCTGCTCGTCCTTCGGCTCGAGCTCGGCTGCGAGCACGACCGCGGCGACGGCCTGGATCCGCTGCATCCACGTAACCACCTGCGGCAGGCGGTCTTCCGGAATGTCGATGCCGTTCAGCTCGAGCAGTCGAGCGACCGTTGCGGCATCGATTGGCTTGGAAGTTGCTCCCATGTCATGCGCCTGCGATGCTAGGAGTGTGCCAGCGCTTCAGGCGCAAGGGGCGGCCGGTTTCATCGCGAGCTGCACCACGCCGGGGCCGGGGCGCACCGTTATAGGGAGAATCCATGAAGAGCTTCAGTGTCGAGGCAGAACCTTATCGCTGGCCCTTCGACGGCAGCGTGAGTCCGGCCCGCCTCGCGTTTGTCGTCATCGACATGCAGGTCGATTTCTGCGGGCCCGGGGGCTATGTCGACGAAATGGGCTACGACATCACGCTCACGCGCAGCGCCATCGAGCCGATCCGCTCGGTCCTCGATGCCGCCCGGAAGGTCCCGGGCCTGCGGATCATCCACACGCGCGAGGGGCATCGGCCGGAGCTCGTGGACCTTCCCGCGAACAAGGTATGGCGCTCGAAGCAGATGGGCGCGGGGATCGGCGACAAGGGGCCCTGCGGCCGGATCCTCGTGCGCGGCGAGAAGGGGTGGGACATCATTCCCGAGCTCTACCCGAAGGCGGGCGAGATCATCATCGACAAGCCGGGCAAGGGCAGCTTCTACGCGACCGACCTCGAGCTCGTGCTGCGGACCTGCGGCATCACGCACCTCATCCTGAGCGGTATCACCACCGACGTGTGCGTCCATACGACGATGCGCGAGGCGAACGACCGCGGCTTCGAGTGCCTCATGCTCACCGACGGCACCGGCGCCACCGACTACAACAACCACCTTGCGGCGATCTCGATGATCGGCAAACAGGGCGGGGTATTCGGTGGGACGAGCGATTCAAGGAGAGTGGTCCAGGCGTTGAACGCTCTTATCTAGTTCGCTCAAGTGCTGGTCAAGGGGGTTACGCGTCCCGCTTGGGTCGTCGGCGCGAAGACATCAGCCGGCGCGGGCAGGGAAGATGCTCTTCTTGATGATCGCGTGCACACCCCAATTGCCGTCAACGACCTGGGTGATGCCGAAATCCGCGGCAATCGACATCAGTGATATCGCTTCGTCCTCGGAGAGGCCCTGGGTGGACATCAGAAAATTCCGCATCTTGCGATAGGCGTCGCGCATCGCCAGGTCGATGGAGGATTTCCGGAAAATGGCTTGCTGCGCGTCCGCGCCGAGCGCAGCCAGGTAATCCGGGTAGCTGAAGCCATGCACCAGCCACTCGTCCGCGGTTTCGAGCAGGGGATAGTCGAGGCCCGCCAGTGGCGTGCCCGGCAGATCGGCCGCCTTGTGCAACACGAATTGAAAGACCCCGGTGAGAGAGCATTCGATCGCGGTGCCGCAAAGCTCGGCGTCGCCTTGGGAGGCGTGCGGGTCGCCTACTGAAAAAAGCGCTCCCGCCACGGCCACGGGATAATAGAGGGTGGCGCCCTTGCCGATGCGCCAGTTGTCGATGTTGCCTCCGGTGTAGTTCGGCGGATTGGTGTTGACCAACTCCGGCTGTGGCGGTGCCACGCCCATGACGCCAAAGTGCGG
>JAFAGU010000119.1 GCA_019237595.1 Betaproteobacteria bacterium
CCGACAAGCTCCTCGATCCCGCGCTCGCGGAGCACCTCAAGAAGGAGCGGCGCTACTACCGCGGCGCCGCGCACCCGCTGGTCGTGGTCGCCGACCAGAAGTGGAAGTACCTGCCGCCGCCGCACCGTCCCATGTCGCTCGAGTCGCTCACGGAGTGGCTCGCCAAGAGGGTCGGGATGGAGTACGTGCACATCGACCCGCTCAAGATCGATTTCGCCGGCGTGACGGAAGTGATGTCCTCCGCCTACGCGACGCGCTTTCGCATCCTGCCGATCGCCGTCAACAGCAAGGAGGCGACGATCGCGACGGCCGAGCCGCGCGTGCACGACTGGGAGAAGGAGCTCGCGCCGATCATCAAGCGCGACATCAGGCGCGTGATCGCCAACCCGCTCGACATCGAGCGCTACCAGGTCGAGTTCTACAACCTGGCGAAGTCGGTGAAGGGCGCCGCGCGCACGGCGAGCGGCGGCTCCGGGCTCTCCAACTTCGAGCAGCTCGTCGAGCTGGGCAAGACCGAGAAGCAGTTCGACGCCAACGACGCGCACATCGTGCGCATCGTCGACTGGCTCTGGCAGTACGCGTTCGACCAGCGCGCGAGCGACATCCACGTCGAGCCGCGCCGCGAGCAGGGGGTGGTGCGCTTTCGCATCGACGGCGTGCTGCACCAGGTCTACCAGATCCCCGCGTCCGTGCTGATCGCGATGACGAGCCGCATCAAGATCCTCGCGCGCATGGACGTGGTCGAGAAGCGCCGCCCGCAGGACGGCCGGATCAAGACGCGAACGCTTGCGGGCGACGAGGTCGAGCTGAGGATCTCGACGCTGCCCACGGCGTTCGGCGAGAAGCTCGTCATGCGTATCTTCGATCCGGAGGTGCTCGTGCGCGACTTCAAGGAGCTCGGCTTCTCCGACGACGACAAGCGCCGGTGGGACGACATGACGCAGCGGCCGAACGGGATCGTGCTCGTCACGGGACCCACCGGGTCGGGCAAGACGACCACGCTCTACTCGACGCTGAAGACCCTCGCGACCCCGGAGGTGAACGTCTGCACGATCGAGGACCCGATCGAGATGGTCGAGGGCTCGTTCAACCAGATGCAGGTGCAGCATCAGATCGAGCTCGGCTTCGCCGACGGCGTGCGTGCCCTCATGCGCCAGGATCCGGACATCATCATGGTGGGCGAGATCCGGGACCTCGAGACGGCCGAGATGGCGGTGCAGGCTGCGCTCACGGGCCACCTCGTGCTTTCGACGCTGCATACGAACGACGCGCCGAGCGCGATCGCCCGGCTGCTCGAGCTCGGCATTCCGTCCTACCTCCTCAACGCCACGCTGAACGGCGTCATGGCGCAGCGCCTCGTGCGCACGCTCTGCACGCATTGCAAGGAAAAGACGGAGCTGCACCGCCACGAGGACGAGGCGGCGTGGGATGCGCTCGTGTCTCCGTGGAAGTCGAACCGGCCCGGCCGGGTGTTCAAGCCGGTCGGCTGCCTCGAGTGCCGGATGACCGGCTACAGCGGCCGCGTCGGCGTCTACGAGGTGCTGCTGTGCTCCTCCGAGATCAAGAAGATCGTGAACGACAAGGCCGACCTCGCCGCGATCCGCGAGCAGGCCTTCAAGGAAGGCATGAAGCCGCTTCGCATCAGCGGCGCGATGAAGGTCGGGGCCGGCCTCACGACGATCGAGGAAGTGCTGAAGGTGGCGCCCCCGATCCGGGACGGCGGATGAAAGTGGAGCCTTGGCCGACGCCCTGCTGATCGCGCTCCTTTCGGGCGCGGTCGTCCTCGCAGTTTCCAGCTTCCGGTTCTCGCGCCTCTCGCGCAGGATCGCGGTCCTCGAGGAGAGCGAGCGGCGCTTCCGGGCGCTCACGGAGCTCTCGGCCGACTGGTTCTGGGAGACCGACGCCGAGCATCGGCTCCTTTGGCTCTCGGGCGGCACGCCGGTCGCGACCTTCTTCGGCCACGCGCCCACCTTCGGCAAGCGCTTCTGGGAGATCCCGCGCGTCGAGATCGACAAGTCAGCGCTGGATGCGCACCTGCAGCGCCTTTCCTCGCAGCTGCCGTTCTTCGATCTCGAGATCGCACGCACCGACGAGCGGGGCGCGCGGCAAGTGCACATCGTGTCCGGGCAATCGCGCCTCGGTCCCGACGGCCGCTTCCTCGGCTACCGCGGCGTGGGGCGCGACGTCACCGAGCAGCGCGCCGCCGAGGCGAGGCTCCTCCAGGCGAAGGAGCGGCTCGAGCTCGCGCTCGACGGCGGCAATCTCGCGGAATGGCACTTCGACGCGGCGCGCGGGGAGGTGTACGCCGGCGATGGATGGGTGCGCTTCCTCGGCCATTCGACGTCCCCGGAAGCCACGCGCGGCATCGACCTCCTCGAAGCCATCCACCCGGAGGATCGCGCCGGCTACCGCGCCGCGCTCGTCGCGGCGCTCAAGGGAAGCTCCGGCCCGTTCTCCTGCGAGTTCCGCATCCGCGGCGCCGACGGCGAGTGGAAGTGGCTGCAGGCGCGCGGCCGCGTGGTGGAGCGCGACGCCGCCGGGCGCGCGAAGCGCCTTTCCGGCACGGTCGCCGACGTGAGCGGCCAAAAGCACGCCGAAGCGGTCGCCGCCGAGCGCGAGCAGCGCTTCCGCGACGTGGCGCAGTCCTCCGCCGAGTACGTGTGGGAGACCGATGCGGAGCGGCGCTACACGTTCCTCTCCGAGCGCGCGGAGGGCGTGCTCGGGCACCCGCGCGCCGAGCTGCTCGGGCGCAGGGCGGAGGAGTTCATGCCGCTTGGCGAGGCGCGCGAAGTGGCGGCGTGGCTCGCGCAGCACGATCCGCAGGGCACGGGCTTCCGCGGCCTCGTGCATCGCTCGCTCACCCGCGCAGGCGCCGTGGTGTGGATCTCGGTGAGCGGGGTGCCGGTACGCGACGCTTCCGGGTGCATCGTGGGCTACCGCGGCACCGGGGCCGACGTCACGGCAACGAAGCGAGCGGAGGCGCGCATTGAATACCTCGCGACGCGCGACCCGCTCACCGGTCTCCCCAATACCCTGCTCCTTCAGGACCGCGCCGCCCAGGCGATCCTCGCGGCGGCGAGGACGCGCGGCAGGCTGGCGGTGCTGTGCTTCGACCTCGACCGCTTCAAGCTCGTGAACAGCTCCCTCGACCATGGCACCGGCGACGCGCTTCTTCGCGCGGTGGCCGAGAGGCTGGAAGGTCTCGCGCGCGAGGCGACGCTCGCGCGGCTGGGCGGCGATGACTTCGTGCTGCTGAAGGACATCCGGTCCGAGGACGAGGCGGCGCAGGTCGCGCGGCGCCTCCTCGACAGCCTGGCTCGCCCCTTCGAGATCGACCGCGCCACGCTCGCCGTCAACGCCTCGATCGGCATCGCGGTGTACCCCTCCGACGGCCGCGACTTCGCGGAGCTCCTCAAGAACGCCGACGCGGCCCTGCACCACGCCAAGGAAAGCGGGCGCGGGACGTTCCGCTTCTTCTCGCCGGCGCTCAACGCGCGCGCGGTCGAGCGCTTGCGCGTGGAGAACGAGCTGCGCGGGGCGCTCTCGCGCGGCGAGCTCCGACTGCACTGGCAGCCGGTATTTGCCCTGCGCGACGGATCGCTCGCCGGCGCCGAGGCGCTCGTGCGCTGGCAGCATCCGGAACGCGGGCTCCTCATGCCCGACGATTTCGTGCCGCTCGCGGAGGAGTGCGGTCTCATCCGGCCGCTCGGCGAGTGGACGCTCGAGCGAGCGCTTTCCCAGGCGGGCGCCTGGGAGCGCCGGCATCCGGGCCTTTGGTACGCAGTGAATGTGTCGGCGGCGGAGCTCGCCTCGGGCGCTTCATTCCTGGAGAAGCTCGAGAACGCCCTCGGGGCGAACGGCCTGAAGGGCGAGTCGATCGAGCTGGAGGTGACGGAGCGCGTGCTCATGGGCAACCTCCAGGAGCACCTGGAGACGCTTCGGCGCATCGGCGATCTGGGCGTGCGGCTCGCGATCGACGACTTCGGCACCGGCTACTCCAGCCTCGCGTACCTGCGGCGGCTGCCGATCCACAAGCTGAAGGTGGACCGTTCCTTTCTCGCTGCGATCGACTCGCACCCGGCGGACGAGGCCATCGTGCGCGCGATCTCTGCCATGGCGAAGACGCTCGGCCTCACGGTCGCGGCCGAAGGGGTGGAAACCGAGGCGCAGCTCGAGCGGCTGCTCGGCCTCGGATGCGATCAGTGGCAGGGCCGCCACGGCAGCGGCGCGCTCGACGCGCCCGCGTTCGAGAAGCTCCTTACTTCTGGATTGGCGTATTCTGGTCCTGGAACATCAGCCACTTCCCGTTCCGGTTCTGGAACACCAGGGTAAGCAGGCTCAGCTGCCGCGTCGGCGGCCGATCCGGCGGATGCTCGCGGTACTCGAGGTGCAGCAGCGCGACTCCGAGCGCGGCGCTCTCGTAGACGTGCACCGGCTTGACTTCCAGCCGCCAGTTCTTCATCGCGAACCATTCGCGATGCGTCCGCAGGAATTCCTCCGTGCTCCGCACCAGCCTGCCGTCGGCCATGACGAGGAGAACGCCATCGGGCGCGACCGTGGCGGCGAGCGCGTCGAGGTCGCGCTCCTCGATCGCGAGCAGGTGGCGGCCGAGCGCTTCCCGGAAGGCGCTCATTTCAGCACCAGGGCGGAGAGCAGCCAGGAGACGATGCTGTAGGCGAGGGAGCCGAAGAACGCCGACCAGAAACTCGGCACGACGAAACCCTGCACGAACGCGCCGACCGCCCAGAAGAGCAGCGCATTGATGACGAAGATGAACAGGCCGAGCGTGAGGATCGTCGCCGGAAGCGTGAGGAGGATCAGGATCGGCCGCACGATGGTGTTCACGAGGCCGAGCGCGAGCGCGGCGACCAGCGCCGCGGCGAGGTTCGACACCCGGATGGACGGCATGAGGTAGGCCACCAGGACGAGCGAGGCCGTGTTCACCAGCCACACGAGGAGGAGGCGGATCATCACGCCGTGGCCCCGGGCGCGTTCGTCATTCCCGGATTGTGGGCGGGCTCAGTCCTGCGGCGCTACCGTGACGCCGCGCACGCCGTGCTTCTGGATGAGCCGGGCGACGAGCCCCTCCGCCTTGACATCCTGCACGAAGCGGCGCAGGTACTCGGCGGCGGCCGTGCGCTTGCGCGGCGTGCCGATCGACTGCTGGACGGCGCTGATCTGGCCGTCGAGGACGCGGGACCCGGAGAATTCCTCGGCGTCCATCACGAGGCGCGGCTTGAGGCCCGCGAGCGCCTCGAGCTTCTGCTCCACGAAGGCGCGGAAGGAGAGCTCGATGCCCGCCGAGCGCAGGATCTTCGCGCGCTTCAGCGTGCGCGTAAGGTAGAGGTCGTAGGCGCTTTTCTCCGACACCGACACGCGCACGCCGTCGCGGTCGACGTCCTCGATGCGCTTGAGGGGCGAGCCGGGCGGCACGAGAAACGTGATGGGAATCTCGAGGTAGGCGTCGCTGAAGGCGATCTCGTTCGCCCGCGCGGGCTCGTTGCCGAGGAACGCCACGTCCCAGAGGTCCTGCTTCACGGCGTCGGCGAGCTTTCCGGC
>JAFAGU010000245.1 GCA_019237595.1 Betaproteobacteria bacterium
GAGATGGGGGCATTCCGGCCGGGTTCAAGGCGCTCGATTCTTGCTTGGAGCCCGGAGGCAGCCATGGAACGACGCACCCAGTTCAACCTCGCCTACCTGCTCTTCGCCTTCGTCGTCATCCTCGGCCTGCAGCAGTGGTGGCACCAGGCGCAGACGGTCGAGGTGATGCCCTACAGCGACTTCGAGAAGCTGCTCGCAGAGCACAAGATCAACGAGGTAGTGATTTCCGACCAGCGCATCACCGGCAAGCTCGCGCAGAAGGAAGGCACCAAGACCGTCGCGGTCGCGAACCTCGTGCCGCCGGACCTAGCCGAGCGGCTCTCGCGCTACAACGTGCGCTACACGCGGGTCTACGAGAGCACGCTATTCCGCGACCTGCTGTCCTGGATCCTGCCGGCGCTCGTCTTCTTCGGCGTCTGGTTCCTCCTCGCCAGGCGCATGGCCGGCCAGCAGGGGCTGGGCGGCGGCTTCATGAGCATCGGCAAGAGCCGGGCAAAGATATACGTCGAGAACAAGACCGGCGTGCTTTTCCGCGACGTGGCGGGCGTCGACGAGGCAAAGGGGGAGCTCGAGGAGGTGGTCGAGTTCCTGAAGAACCCGAAGAAGTACGGGCGCCTCGGCGCGCGCGTGCCGAAGGGCGTGCTCCTTGTGGGGCCGCCCGGAACGGGCAAGACCATGCTCGCGCGCGCAGTCGCCGGCGAAGCGGCCGTGCCGTTCTTCTCCATCTCGGGTTCCGAGTTCGTTGAGATGTTCGTCGGCGTAGGCGCGGCGCGCGTGCGCGACCTCTTCGAGCAGGCGCGGCCGAAGGCGCCGGCGATCATCTTCATCGACGAGCTCGACGCGCTCGGCCGCGCGCGCGGCGCGTACGGCCTGGGCGGCCACGACGAGAAGGAGCAGACGCTGAACCAGCTCCTCGTCGAGCTGGACGGCTTCGACGCGAGCACGGGCCTCGTCCTCATCGGCGCGACGAACCGCCCGGAAATCCTCGATCCGGCGCTCCTGCGCGCCGGGCGCTTCGACCGAGCGGTGGTGGTCGACCGCCCGGACCGCAAGGGCCGCCGGCAGATCCTCGCGGTGCACGCGAAGAAAGTGAAGCTCGAGAGGGCCGTCGACCTGGAGAAGATCGCCGCCATGACGCCGGGATTTACGGGCGCGGACCTCGCCAACCTCGTCAACGAGGCGGCGCTCCTCGCCACGCGACGCGCCGCCGAAGCGGTCGCGCAGGACGATTTTTCGCACGCGATCGAGCGCATGGTCGCGGGGCTCGAGAAGAAGAACCGCGTCCTCAACGAAACCGAGCGGCGGGTGGTCGCCCATCATGAGATGGGCCACGCCATGGTGGCGATGGCGCTTCCCGGCACCGACCCGGTGCACAAGATCTCGATCATCCCGCGGGGTGTCGCGGCGCTCGGGTACACGATGCAGCGCCCGACCGAGGACCGCTTCGTCATGACGCGCGAGGAGCTCGAGAACAAGATGGCCGTGCTGCTCGGCGGCCGCGCCGCCGAGGAAGTGATGTTCAACCACCTCTCCACGGGCGCCGCGAACGATCTCGCAAAAGTGACCGAGATCGCGCGCAGCATGGTGATGCGCTACGCGATGGTCGGCTCGCTCGGCCACGTGGCCTACGAGGAAATGCCTTCGGATTTTCTGAGCAACCAATATCTGCAGAAACAGCGCGAATTCAGCGAGGAAACCGCGCGGGAGATCGATGTCGCGGTGCGCCAGATCGTGGGCACGGTCTACGAGAAGACCAGGACGCTGCTGCAGCGCGAGCGGCCGCTCCTCGAGCGCTGGGCGCAGCGCCTGCTCGAGAAGGAAACGCTCGGCGAGGACGAGCTCGCCGAGCTCCGCGCTTCCCTCGAGCGGCCGCGCAAGGCCGCCTAGCCGCCCTTCACGCCCTTCGCGGGCGGATTCCAGCGCTCCGCCGCGGCGTCGTCGCTCGCCTTCGCCTCGACCCATCCGCGCCCGGCCTCCTTCTTCCAGAAGGGCGCCTGCGTCTTCAGGTAATCCATGATGAACTCGCAGGCGGCGAACGCGTCGCCGCGATGCGCGCTCGCCACCGCGACGAGGACGATCGGGTCCGTGGGCTGCAGCTCGCCATGGCGGTGGATCACCGTGCAGTCCATGACCTGCCAGCGCCGGCTCGCCTCCTCGACGATGCCGCGGATGGCCTTCTCCGTCATCTGCGGATAGTGCTCGAGCGTCATCGCCACCTCGCGCACCTGCCCGGCAAAAATGGCGATCGCACCGACCTTGTCGTTTTTTCTGATCGCCTCGACCTCCCTGGTGAGATCGAAAGCTTGCTGTTGCACCGAGATCTTCATCCGCCGGTCACCGGAGGGAAGAAGGCGATCTCGTCGCCGGCCTTCACCGTCGCGCTCGCTTGCACCATGTCCTGGTTGACCGCGCTGCGAACGAGGCGCTTCTCCGCCAGCGCTTCGCCGTAGGCGCCACCCCGCGCGCGGAGGTGCGCGCGGACTGCCGACACCGTCGCCGTGCCGGGCGGAAGCTCGAGCTCCTCCTCCTCCTTGCCGAGCGACTCGCGCAGGCTCGCGAAATAGCGAACGGTCACCTTCACGAGGCGTAGAGCTCCGAGTAGGGCAGGAAGCGCACGAGGTCGCCCTTCGCGATGACGTTCTTGGGCGGATTATCGATCAGGCCGTCCGCCCAGGCGGTGGAGGTGAGCACGGCCGAATCCTGCGTCGGGTAGAGCTCCAGGCCGCCCTGGTCGTTCCAGCGGGCGCGGAGGAATTCCCGCCGGGAATCCGGCTCGTTCCACGCGAAATCGGCGCGGGCGAGGATGAAGTTGGCCCGGGTGTCCGATACGCCCTGGAGCGAGAGCAGGAAGGGGCGCACGAAGACGAGGAACGTGACAAAGCTCGACACGGGGTTGCCGGGAAGGCCGATGAAGAACGATTTTCCGACCGTCCCGAAGGCAAGCGGCCGGCCCGGCTTCATGGCGATCTTCCACATGAGGAGCGTGCCCTCCGCCTCGACCGCCGGCTTCACGTAGTCCGCTTCGCCGACCGAGACGCCGCCCGAGGTCACGACGAGGTCGCACTCGGCCGCTGCGCGGCGCAGCGCCGCACGCGTGGCCTCCAGCGAATCCGGCACGATGCCGTAATCGCGCAGCTCGCAGCCGAAGGTCTGCGCGAGCCCGCGGAGCGTGAAACGGTTCGAGTTGTAGATGCGCCCCGGCGCGAGCGGCTCGCCGGGCATGACGAGCTCGTCGCCCGTGAAAAAGAGACCCAGCCTGATCTTCCTGAAGACCGGAAGTGCCTTGATGCCGACCGAGGCCGCAAGGCCGGTGTCCTGCGGCAGTAGGCGCTTGCCCGCGGGCAGGATCTCGCCGCCCTTCTTCACGTCGCTTCCGGTGAGGCGAATCCAGTCGCCCGGCTTGGGATGGCCCTTGATCGAAAGAAGATCGTCCTTTGCTTCGCAGTGCTCCTGCATGACGACGGCGTCCGCGCCGTGCGGGATCGGCGCGCCGGTGAAGATGCGGGCCGCGGTCCCGGGTTCGAGCGGCTGTCCGACCGACCCCGCCATGATGCGCTGCGAGATCTTCAAGGGGGCATTCCCGTGGAGATCCGCGATGCGGACGGCATAACCGTCCATGGCGCTGTTGTCCATGGGCGGGACGTCCATCGTCGAGCGCTGCGCCTGCGCGAGCACGCGGCCGGTCGCCTCGAGGGTCGGCACCTCCTCGACTTCCGCGACGGGCCGCGCGGCCGCGAGCATCTGCGCGAGCGCCTCGTCGACCGGCAGCAGGCCCTTGTTCATGCGAGGTGAAGATACCGCAGGATGAAGGCGGCCACCGCCTCGTCGTCGTTTAGCGGCAGGACAGGAAGCGGCGCCTGCACCGCCGCGTCGGTGGCGAGCGCGACGATGTGGGGGTCGTTCGGGTGCAGCAGCCCCTCGCCGGTCTCCTTGCGCCAGACCTCGAGCTTCGGGATGGGTGCGAACTTGAATCCCTCCACCAAGACGAGGTCGCAGGGCGACAGCCGGCGCGCCTGCTCCTCGAACGAAGGCTCGTGCGCGCCGCGCAGCTCGTGCATGAGCACCCAGCGCCGCGAGGAGGTGACGAGGATCTCGCTCGCGCCGGCCTGGCGGTGGCGGTAGGAATCCTTGCCCGGCGTGTCGACGTCGAAGCTGTGGTGCGCGTGCTTGATGAGCGAGACCTTCAGCCCGCGGGCGACGAAGCGCGGGATCAGCTTCTCGATGAGCGTGGTCTTGCCGCTCCCGGACCAGCCGGCGAAGCCGAAGGTTTTCATGGCCCAGCCAAAACCTTCATAGCCGGCCCTAGATGAAAGCCATCTTGGCGCCCGCCATGGCGAGCACGACCGCGAGCATGCGCCGGATAATGGGATTCGCGAATCGCCGGCTTCCGTACTCGCCGCCGAGCCATCCGCCCGCCAGCACGGCGATCGCGAGCACTGCCACGTACGGAGGGAGTGCCACGCCATGCCGCGTGAAGATCGCGCCGATGCCCGCGAGCGAATTGACGAGGATGAAGAGCGATGCCACCGCGGAAGTCTGCTTCGTGCCGGCCCATCCCAGCATGAGGAGGATCGGGCTCAGGAAGATCCCCCCGCCCACGCCCGTGAGCCCGGAGAGCAGGCCCAGTCCTGCGCCGATCGCCATCGCGGCCGGCAAAGGCGGATCGCGAAGCTCGCGCATCTCGTCGCCCCGCCGTCCGGAGAGCCAGAGCTGCCACGCCGCGTAGACGAGCACGACGCCCACGAGCGCCTTGTACCAATGCCCGGGTAGCGTGAGAGACCCTCCCACGTACGCGAGCGGTATGGAAACCACAGCGAAGGGCCAGAACAGCCGCCAGCGGAAGTGCCCCGCCCGCCAGAACTTGTACGACCCCATCGCCGAGACGAGGATGTTCAATGCGAGGGCGATCGGCCGCATCTCCGGCGGCGCGACGCCGGCGAGCGCCAACGCCGCCAGGTAGGCCGAAGCGCCGCCGTGGCCCACCGAGGCATACAGGAAGGCGGCGGCGAGCATGCCCGCCGCGAGCAGGGCGAGAACGGTGTGATCCATGGCAAGCGCTATATACCATGGAATATAACGACTAGCGCTTGCGCCGCGCGAGGAGCGCCTCGAAAGCCTTGACCTCGGCCGCAATGGAGCGGCACGCCTTCGCCTCCATCGCGCGATAGCGGGCGACGATCCGGCGTCCGAACCCGCTCACCCGCGCCCCGCCCCCGGCGCGGCCGCCGATCGCCGTGGCAACCACCGCTTCGCCGAAATCGCGATTCAACGCCTCGACGAGCTGCCAGGCGCGCCGGTAGGACATGCCCATGGCGCGCGCGGCCGCGGAGATGGAGCCTGTCTGGGCGATGCGCTCGACCAACTCCGCCTTGCCCGGCCCGATCGCCGGCCCGCGCCGGCCGAGGACGCGAAGCGTCAGGCCGCGATAGCGCGCCGCGCTACGGCTTCGCGTCCGGGAAGAAGAGCTGCTCACCGTTGATCTTGTAGCCTGCGATCGCCTGCTGGCCTTCAGGGGAAACGAGCCAATCGACGAACTGCTGCCCCCACTCCTTCTTGACGTGGGGATGTTTCGCCGGATTCACCAGCATCACGCCGTACTGGTTGAAGAGCCGCTTGTCGCCCTGGACGGCGATCTCGAGGTTGCCGCGGTTCTTGAACGAAAGCCAGGTGCCGCGATCGGAAAGGATATACGCGTCCATCGCTGCGGCCGTGTTGAGCGCCGGGCCCATGCCCTGGCCGGTATCGCGGTACCACGGCCCCTTCTCCTTCGCGATGTCGATGCCCGCTTCCTTCCAGAGCTCGAGCTCCGCGAAATGCGTCCCGCTGCGATCGCCGCGGGAAACGAAGGGCGCTTGGGCAGCCTTCACCTTGCGCAGCGCTTCGACGATATCGTTCGTTCCGGCGACGTGGGCCGGATCGGCCGTCGGCGCGATGAGCACGAAATCGTTGTACATGACGTCGTAGCGCTTCACGCCTTCGCCATCGGCGAGGAACTTCTCTTCCAGCGGCCTCGCGTGCACGAAGACCACGTCCGCGTCGCCCCGGCGTCCCATGTCGAGCGCCTGGCCGGTGCCGAGCGCGACGACGCGCACCTGGATGCCGGTCTGCTTCGGTAGGTTGGGCAGGAGGTACTTGAACAGTCCCGACTGTTCGGGGGACGTCGGGGAGGCAACGGTGATGTAGCGCTCGGCGCCGTAAAGAGAGAACGACACCGACAACAGCGCGGCAAGCACGAGGCGCATCAGACCCAC
>JAFAGU010000107.1 GCA_019237595.1 Betaproteobacteria bacterium
CGTGACGGACCGCACGCGCGGCGCCGCTTTTGCGGCGCAGCCGTAACTCTATACTGCCGGCATGCAGCCGAGGCCTTTCCGGCTCGAAGTTCCCGAATCGGCCGTCGCCGACCTCCGCGAGCGCCTCGGCCGCACGCGATTCCCCGATGAGCCGCCGGGCGAGGCGTGGACCACGGGCACGAGCCTCTCGTATCTTCGATCTTTAATTCATTATTGGCAGTCCAGTTTCGACTGGCGAGCCTGGGAAGGAAAGCTAAACGCCTTCCGCCAGTTCAAGGCCGAGCTCGGCGGCATCGAGCTCCACTACATCCACGAGCCGGCGGCGAAGAAGGAGACGATCCCGCTCCTCATCTCCCACGGCTGGCCGGGCTCGGTGTTCGAGTTCTACAAGCTCCTGCCGCTCCTCAAGGACCGCTTCACCGTCGTCGCGCCCTCGCTGCCCGGTTACGGCCTTTCATTCAGGCCGGGACAAAAGCGCTTCGGCGCGCCGCAGATCGCCGACCTCTACGCGGACCTCATGAGCTCGCTCGGCTACGAGCGCTTCGCGTACCAGGGTGGCGACTGGGGCGCCTCGATCGGCTCCGTGCTCGGCTGGAAGCATCCACAGCGCCTGATCGGCCTGCACCTCAACCTGCTCATGGTCCCGCGCGACCCGAACCAGCCCGCGTCGACGCCCGAGGAAAAGGCGTACATCGACGAGCTGAAGCACTTCCTCAAGGAAGAAACCGGCTACCAGTGGATCCAAGGCACGCGGCCCCAGACGCTCGCCTACGGCCTCACCGACTCGCCCGCGGGCCTTGCCGCCTGGATCGTCGAGAAATTCCGCGCCTGGACCGACAACGACGGCAATCCCGAAAGCGCCGTCTCGCGCGACGAGATGCTGGCGAACCTCTCGTTGTATTGGTTTACCGGCGCCATCGGCTCCTCCTTCTGGCCCTACTACGAGCGGCTTCACGGCGAATGGCCCATCCCGCGCGGTAAGACCGTCGACGTCCCGCTCGCCTACGCCGCATTCCCCAAGGAAATCCTCCGGCCGCCTCGCTCGCTCGCCTCGCGCGTCTACACCAACATCAAGCGATGGACCGTCATGGAGAAGGGCGGGCATTTCGCCGCGCTCGAGAATCCAACCAGGCTTGCCGCGGACATCAAGGCCTTCTTCGTCACGCCGTGACCGTATACTTTTGACATGGCCAAGGCGATCAGCAAGCGTCCCGCAAAGAAACGGCCGCGCAAGGCCAAGGCGGGAACGCGGGGCCTCGGCGCGAGCGACTCGCTGCTCACCGACTTGTCCGGCGACGCGGCGGAGACGAAAGAGGCGATCGAGAAGGCGGGCGGCGTGGTGACCGGCCAGTACTACGACCCACTGGGAAAGAATCCGCTTCTCGTCGCGGTGCTGCCGATCGACAAGGTCGAGCCCACGCCCTACCAGCGCGACGTCTCCGACATGCACCACAAGAAGCTCGCCTACGTGCTCGACAAGACCGGCATCTTCCTCGACCCGATCATCGCCATCACCGCGCCGAAGGGCGGCGGGTTCTGGACGCCGAACGGCGGGCATCGGCTGGCGGCGATGAAGCGGCTCGGGGCGAAGGCGATCACGGCGCTCGTCGTGCCCAAGCGCGAGGTGGCGTGGGAGATCCTCGCTCTCAACACGGAGAAGGCGCACAACCTCAAGGACAAGTCGCTCGAGGTGATCCGCATCTTCCGGCACCTCATGGAGGACCACGCCTCCGAGCCGGAGAAGAAGTTCGAGTTCTACCTCGAGGAGCCCTCGTACGCGACGATGGGCCTGTGCTACGAGAAGAACCCGCGCTTCTCGGGCGGCGTGTACAACTCCTTCGTGCGGCGCCTGACCGAGTTCAGCGAGGAGTCGCTCGCGAAGAGCCTCAAGGCGCACGAGCGCATCGCCGGCATGCTCATGGAGCTCGACGCCGACGTGGCGGATGTGGTGAAGAAGCTGAAGGACCGCGGCTTCGTGAGCCCCTACCTCAAGACCTTCGTCGTCGCGCGCTCGAATCCGCTGCGCTTCATGAAGGTGGCGCCCGAGCTCGACGACCTCATCCGCACGATCCACGGCAAGGTGAAGAAGTTCAACGTCGAGAGGGTGAAGCAGGAGGACATCGTCGCCTCGGGCGGCGGCGCGCCGGAAGAGGAATGAGCCGCGGGCGGGAGAAGAAGCACCGCCACTACGTGTACGTGATCGAGCTCGCGCGCGGCGTGCTCTACGAGCGCAAGTTCCAGAAGGCGAACCCGCACTACAACCCCGAGAAGCCCTGCGTCTACGTCGGCATGACCGGCCTCACGCCGCAGGTGCGCTTCGAGCGCCACAAGCACGGCGTGAAGTCGAACAAGTTCGCCGAGAAGTACGGCGTGCGGCTCCTGCCGCAGCTCTACGAGGTCTACAACCCGATGCCCTACGAGGCGGCGCGCGAGATGGAGGTCGAGCTCGCCGTGTCCCTCAGGGAAAAGGGCTACGGCGTCTGGCAAGGCTAGAACAGGCCGAAGAACCCCTTCGAGGCCTTCTTCGCCGGCTTCCAGCCCTTGCCCTGCATGCAGCGCGCGATCTGCGCGTCGTTCGAGCCGAAGAAGCGCTGGCAGTCGGCGATGTCGGCCCGCGCCTCCATCGAGTCCTTCTCGGGATGCGTCCACTCGTCCGACACGTTCGGCGTGCTCGAGCAGGCGCCAAGGAGCAGCGCGATGAGCACGGCGCCCCTCATGCGTCGGTCTCGAACCCCTTGACTTTCAGGAGCCGGCGCGTTTCGGGCGACGAAAGAAAATCCACGGCCTTCGCGGCGGCGTCGCGATCGGCGCTCGTTGCGAGCACGGCGGCGCTGAAGGAGCTCGTCTGCTGGAGCTCCGGCGGCAGCGGCCCGGCGATCTCGCTTCCTTCCACGCCGAAGAGCTCGGGGACCTGCTGGATGGCGAGCTCGGCTTCGCCGCTTGCGGCGATCGAGGCGTTGAGGACGCCCGCGCGCCGGATGGCGCGCGCGTTCACGGCCTCGGCGATGCCGAGGCGCTCGAGGACGGAAGCGAAGTGGATGCCGCTCGCGCCGCCGCCCGCGGGATCGGAGTAGGCGACCGAGCGAGCGGCGAGGAGGGCGCGCTTCACCGACTCCGCGCTGGAGAGGTCGGGCTTGGGCGCCCCCTTCTTCACGGCGACGCCGACGACCGAGCGAGCCACGAGGCGCGCCGAGCCCGCGATGACGCTGCCTTCCTTTTCCAGTTTTTCCACCGCGCCGGTCGGCGCGACGACGACGTCGCCCGCCTCGCCGGCGGAAGCGCGCTTCGCGATCGAGAGGCCGGTGCCGAGCGAGAGCTCGACCTTCGCGCCGCGCGCCTCCAGGCGCGGCTTGAGCTCGTGCCACGCTTCGGTGAGCGCCATGGTGGAGAGGATCTTCATGGCGCCGGCCGCGAGGCTATTCCCAGAGGCCTTCGGGCATCGGGAGCCCGGCGTAGTCCCTTTGCGTCAGCGGACCATCGGGCCGGATGCCGAAGCCCTCGAGGACCGAGATGATCTGCCGCGTGTGCTGCGCCGAGTGCCAGGTGCAGCGCTCGAGCACGTGGTGCAGCGGCTGGTCGCCGTAGTAGGTGCGGAGCGTCCCCGAGCAGGACTTGTCCGTTTGCGCCGCCCACCAGGAGCGAAGGCGCTTCTCGATCCCCGCGCCGTAGGCGCGGATGTCGGCCACCGTCTTCACGTTGGAGGGAACCGGCTCGTTGTAGACGATCGCGATCTGCTCGTTGCCGTCGATCGCGCACTGCAGGAACGCGTCGGGCACCTGCCAGATGTGGTACGCGAGCGCCTTGATGCTGCGGTCGCGCCCCGGCGTGGCGCGCTGCTCGAGCTTCTCCGCCGGGAGCTGCATGACGAGGCGCGCGGCCGCCTGCAGCACCGTGAGCCACCGGTCCACGAGCTCGGGCGCCGCCAGGCGCTTGAAGTCGACCTTGCGGCCGATGAAGGTCGAGACGTCGGCGAGCTCCTGGGCGAAGACGTATTCCGTACCGCGGGCGACCACGGGCACGGTGCGCACGCCCATCTCGCGCAGCTCCTCCATCGCCTCGGGCTTCGCCGAGACATTGATCGATTCGTAGTCGACGCCGAGCTTGGAGAGAAACTCCTTCACCCGCACGCAGCTCGAGCAGCCGGGGCGCCAGTAAACTCGGAGGGATTCGGCCGGGGTTTGCATGGCCGCGATCATAGCCGAAGGAGGAGACACGCATGCTGCGCCTTGCCCTGTCGCTCGCGCTTGCTTTCGCGAGCCTTTCGTCGCTCGCCCAGCCCTGGCCCTCGCGCACCGTGCGCGTCATCCTCTCGCAGCCGCCGGGCTCGAGCCCCGACATCCTGGCGCGCATGCTCGCCGAGCGGCTCACGAGGCAGTGGGGGCAGACGGTGCTCGTCGAGAACCGTCCCGGCGGCCAGAACGTCGTCGGCGCGCAGGCCGCGGCGCGCGCGGCGCCCGACGGCTACACGTTCTATTACGCGACCACCGCGGCGCTCGTCGTCAACGTCTACACGTTCAAGCAGCTCCCGTACGACCCGCGCAAGGACTTCGTGCCGGTGACGATGATCGGCCTCTCGCCCTTCGTGCTCGCGGTCAATCCCTCGGTGCCGGCGAAGACGCTGACGGAGCTCGTTGCCTACGCCAAGGCCAACCCCGGAAAGCTCAACGTCGCCACCGAAGGCACGAAAACGCTCTCCGGCCTGCTCACCGACATGATCGCCGCCACCGGCGGCATCGACATCCTCCACGTGCCCTACAACGGCGTGCAGCCGGGCATCCTCGATACGATCGCCGGGCGCACCCTTGGCACGGTGCAGTCGTCCACGGCGCTCGCGCAGCACCTCAAGCGCGGCGCGCTGCGCCCGATCGCAGCGAGCTTCCCCAAGCGAGTCACCGGCCTCGAGGACGTGCCGACGATCGGCGAGACCTGGCCGGGGTTCGAATACGTCGGCTGGCATGGCCTCGCCGCGCCCACAGGGACGCCGGACGAGGCGATCCGGCGCTTCTCGCGCGACCTCGACACGCTCATGAAGCAGCCCGACGTGGCGGCGAAGCTCGTCGAGTTCGGCGTCATTCCGGAGGGCGGCACGCCGGAGCAGATGGGCGAGTTCCTCAGGCAGGAGCACGTGCGCTGGGCGAAGCTCGTCAAGGACATCCACGCCGTTCCCGAATAGGCGTGGACTTCGACGTCGTCGTCGTCGGCTTCGGCCCGACCGGCGCGACGCTCGCCGCGCTTCTCGGGCAGGCAGGCGTGCGCACGCTCGTGGTCGACCGCGCGCGCGAGGTCTACGACCGGCCGCGCGCCTTCGCGCTCGACCACGAGATCATGCGCGTCTTCCAGAACCTCGGCATCGCGCGGGCGGTGCTGCCGCACACGGCGCCCTTCACGCCTTCGGAGTACTACGGCGTCGACGGGCAGCTCATCAAGCGCCTCGGCTCCATCGACCCGCCGTATCCGCTGGGCTGGCCGCCCAACCTCGTGTTCAACCAGCCGGCGATCGAGAAGATCCTGCGGGAGAGGGTGGCGTCCTTTCCCTCCGTTGAGGTGAAGCTGGGTGTTTCACTCGAATCGTTTTCCCTTCCGGAAGTGAAGATATCGGGAGAAAGAATCCTGGCCTCCTGTCTCGTCGGCTGCGACGGCGCGGCGAGCACCGTGCGCCAGCAGCTCGGCATCGAATACGAGGACCTCGAGTTCGACGAGCCGTGGCTCGTCGTCGACCTCGTGGTCGGCGACTCCGGTCTCGCGAAGCTCCCGCAGGTGAGCGTGCAGTACTGCGAGCCGTCGCGGCCGTGCACCTACCTCATCGGCCCCGGCGCGCATCGTCGCTGGGAAATCATGCTGCTTCCCGGCGAAGATCCGGCGCGGATGGAGAAGGAAGTCTGGACGCTCCTCTCGCGCTGGCTCTCTCCCGAGGATGCTCGGCTCTGGCGCGTCGCGAGCTACCGCTTCCACGCGCTCGTCGCGCGCGAGTGGCGGCGCGGCAACGTCTTCCTCGCCGGCGACGCGGCGCACCAGCAGCCCCCGTTCACGGGGCAGGGGATGTGCCAGGGGATTCGAGATGCGGCGAATCTCGCCTGGAAGTTGACCCGCCAGAACGAGAGTCTCTTGAGGAGTTATGAAGTGGAAAGAAAAACGCACGTCCGGCGCCTCACCTCGACCATCAAGGAGATCGGCCGGCTGATCTGCGAGCGCGATCCCGCGGCGGCGCGTGCGCGCGACATGCGGCTGCTCGCCGAAGCGGGCGGCGACGTGCGCACGGTGCCGAGGCAAAGCCTCATCCCGCCGCTCGAGGCCGGCTTCCTCTCGCCGATCCCGCATCCGGCGAACGGCACGCTCTTCCCGCAGCCGCGCATGGCCGATGGGCGCTTGCTCGACGACGTTGCGGGGACGGGTTTTCGGGTCTTTCGAAAAGAGTTCTTTAATAACACCCAAGGCGCGGCGTGGTTCGAGCGAAACGGCGCCATCGCGGCGCTGGTGCGTCCGGACCACTACGTATATGGTGTGGCGCGTGACGAGGCGGACCTCGAACGCCAGAAGGCGCTGATGGAGAAAGCCCTGCAATGAAGCTGAGGAGCGTGGAGCTTGCCGTGCCGAGTCCCGAGGAAGCCGCAACGTTCCTCGAGAGCACATGGGGTCTTTCTTCCATCGGGAACGGACGGTTCCGCGGCACCGGCTCGCATCCGTGGATCGTCGAGCTCGCGAAGGGCCAACCGGAAATCCGGTCCATCACGTTTTCGGGAACGGCGGCGGAAGTCAAAGGGAAGACGGAAGTCAAAGGCCCCGAGGGGCAGGTCTATCGCTTCATCGCCGACGAGAAGCCGGTCGCGGACCTGAACGACCCGGACAAGCCCGTCCGCATCACGCACGTCGTGCTCAATACGCGCGACCGCGAGGCCTGCGAGCGGTTCGCGGTGGAAGCGCTCGGATTCCAGGTCTCCGACCGGACGAAGCACATGACTTTCGTGCGCTGCGACTCGAAACACCACTGCCTCGCCTTCGCGCACGCCGACGCCCCCTCGCTCAACCACATCGCGTTCGAGCTTCCGAGCCTCGAGGCGGTCATGCGCGGGATCGGCCGCATGAAGGACGCGGGCTTCGACGTGGTGTGGGGTCCCGGACGCCACGGCCCCGGCAACAACGTGTTCGGCTACTTCATCGCGCCTTGGGGCGGGGTGATCGAGTACACCGCGGAAGTCTCAGAGGTCGGCCCCGGCTACCGCGTCGGCGGGCCGCAGGACTGGACCTGGCCGCC